>JAEWVL010000480.1 GCA_023396665.1 Spirochaetota bacterium | reverse complement strand
GGATCACCATGGAAATCTACTACTTCTCGGGTACCGGCAACTCGCTTTACGCCGCGAAACTTCTGCAGCAGCACTTTCCCGGAAGTACGCTCGTTCCGATGCTCTCCGTTTTGCCGATAGAGGGAGCTGCGTCGAAAAGCAAAGTGGTCGCTCTGGTCTTCCCCCTTCATCTTACGCATCTGCCAAAACCGGTAAGGTCGTTTTTGGAAAAAATCGATCTTTCGTCGGCCGATTACATTTTTACGGTGATCACCCGTATCGGAACCTTCAGCTTCTGTGATATCGCGATCAGAAGATATCTCAAGCGGCAGGGCAAGAGCCTTAATGCGCTGTTCTATCTGAATATGGCCGACAATTCGCCCACGGGCCTCAAGCCCGGAAAGGGCGATGTCAAATGGATCGAGCGAATCGCTAGTGATAAACTTGAAGCAATCGAACGTGATGTCTTCGCAGCGATGGAGAAAGTTGCCATTACCGTATCCAGAAGAGACAATTATCCGCCAAAAGTCCGGACAAATCCGCTGCGGCTGATTCTCGAGCGTGTCATGCATGCGATCATTTCCGCTTCATCAAAAAGCGAGGTCGGGTTTTACGCTGATCAAAGTTGTACCGGCTGTAAATTGTGTGAGAGAATCTGCCCGTCCGGAAAAATTGTAATGCAGAATAACAGACCGGTCTGGCTGAATTCCACCCCCTGCTACTACTGTTTTGCCTGCTTCAATTTCTGCCCCGAACAGGCGATTCTCATAAAAAACAAGTTCACCCAGAAGTCGGGACGCTACAGTCATCCCTCTGTCTCTTTCGAAGAAATAGCCCGGCAGAAAGATAACGTTTCGCTGTTGTGAGCCTCCTGGTAATTTCCCCAATTCAACATTGAACTATTCAGTTTTAAAAGAGATTACTTCTGATGAATTAGGCCCCTTTTACTCTTCATATGCGGCAATCATTACCCTGTTTTTTATGTAGTGTGATATTCGTCACTGACATATTTCGAAAAACAGGGTATTGTTTACCAACAGTTACAATATTTGCATATATGAGGTACATATGAAAAAGTTTCGAAAGACATTGTTGTTTTGCATACCGCTGGCTGTAATTTTATTAGTTTCGTGCGGTGATACGAAAAAAGCGGAAGAGGCAACTCCGGTAGTAAAAGAGCTTCGGGGTGATGAAAAACTGGTGGTGGTATGGACAAGCGGTGACCGTGAAGTGGCGTTGAAAATGGCTTTTATGTACACGTCCAATTCAAAGAGAAACGGATGGTGGGAGGATATAACCCTGGTGGTTTGGGGGCCGTCGGCAAAACTTTTGTCTGAAGATAAAGAGCTGCAGGATTATGTGAAGAACATGATATCAATGGGCATCACAGTCAAGGCCTGTAAGTCCTGTTCGGACGCCTATGGAGTCTCCAGTAAACTGTCAGATTTGGGAATTACAGTAAAATATATGGGAGAATTGACGGATTATCTAAAGGAAGGCAGAAAGGTTCTTACAATATAATGGCATATAAAGGTCATGAAAGAAACGGTCTTTTGTTTCGTTGATCGCTTCTGATTTACAGTTACAGAATATGGGATTTCTATTTCTGCCTTCCGGATTCAGGCGATCATTTGCCCGGTTTTCGGAAGGGAATTGGAGTTAATTGGTTATCTGTATCGTGATAGTGGGTCAGACAGGAATGTTCGGGTATCGCTTCATTTATCTTTTCGATGTCAAGAATGGTGAATGAGTCTTTCTGAATGTCGATTATGCCCTTGTCTTTCATGATCTTTAATACCCGGCTGGTGGTCTCACGTGTAATATTAAGCATCTTGGCAAGCTTGTCATAGGTGATTTTTCGGGGTACTTGTACTGATCCGTCAGCGGCGGGAGTCGAATTATATATCAAATTTTTCAGGTATGCCATCACCTTTGTTTGTGCATCCGTTAATGACAGTTCATGCCGCAGTTCGCCGATCATGTTTCCCATGATGATGCAAATAGCAAATGTCAGCGACGGCATCTGGCATATTGAAGCCCTGAAATCGGCTTTCGGTATCGCAGCCAGTACACAATCCTCTTCGCATAAGGCATTTGTCGTGTGTACTCCATGACAGTTGAATATTTCCGAAAGTCCCAACAGATTACCAGGACCGAGAATACTAAAAATTTTCTCGTTGAATCTGTGATTGTTCATGTTGAGTTCTATCTTTCCGGATACAACGATATACATGAAGCTGACGGTGTCACCTTCCATAAAGACGTAGGAGCCGGCGGGATATGTCACGGCATGACTCATATCAATGAGTTTGATAAGATCATCGTTTTCCACGTACTGAAGACGGTAATTGCGCTTGATTATGGAGAGCAGATTATTCGAGTAGTTCTCGTTTGTTTTGGCGGTCATTCAGCATTAATGAAACAAACGAGAATTTATGTCAAGCGAATATGCCCGTGTCAATCCGGCAATCGGCACCCGGATTCAGCGGCTACGTATCTGGACTGGTCTATTTCTGAAAAGCCCAAAGAACGTTCAGTATGCGCCATTGACCGTTGAGATTGCACAAATGCACATAATCGACATATTCATTGCTTGTTACTTTGGCGGTGGCGATATCACCGTAAATGTCGAGAATTTCGATATCAATTTTTCTTTCGCTGCCGTGTTGACCGCCAAACTGATCAATTACCGACAGCAGAGATGCCAGATCGATTTTTCTGATTCCGTTTGATTCGCCTGTATCAATGCTGCGTTTCGCAAGATCAGGATGTAAACCACGTTTCATACGTTCCGGATCTTTGTCGTACCATCCTTCCACATAATCATAAATCGGTTTTTTGATTGCATCCATTTTTTGATCTCCGTTTTCAATAGTTATAAGAGGTATTATGCAATTATAATTGGGTACTTGCACACTTATATGATTAAGAGTCTAAATATCATGAACAGATAATACAACAGATAACCGTATTAATCAATGACATATGTCACGTTACGGAAAAAATACGGTAATACGGAATACAAACGGATTTATGATGTATTCAGATGTGAATAATATATATGCAACATGTCAGAAACATTACGAGCGGATTAATAATAGGTCACGGTAGTCGTTGTTGTATAGAAATGCCCTCAGCAGCAGCGGATTTTTATCAGTTTTGTGCTATCCTAAATTGAAACTGAGGTTTAAATCACTCGATGCTTGCGGACGAAATTTTATCTGGTATAAGTGATCCGGCTTCGGAGAAAAAACACCCTGATAAGTAAACCACCGCATTTATACAGTTAACCGGCAGAAACCCCACCCAAAACACACAGAAATTCGAAGCATTTCAAAAAAAGGCAAAGAAAAACAAAAAAAAACAAGGAAAATGTTCAAAAAAACACCCCTTTTGCGTATTTCGACGCATGACAAAAAAACGCAAATGGTGTTTAATCCGTTTCACTAAAATGTAAAAACGGAGAAACAAAATGCGAAAATGCAAAAAATTATTGTTGCTTATGGCGATTCTGGTCGCTTTGCTGAGCGCCTGCGGAGGTAGCGGAGGAGGAGGGGATGATGTGGATAACCCTGGAAGCAACCCGGGAGATAATCCTGATAACCCAGCAACAGAATTTGAAGAAATCGACGGTAACACCTACACCTACACCCTGCCGGGCGGCACTGTCTTCAAGGCTATACTGACACCCGACATCGCGACCACTAATACCTTTCCGATCAATTATGATGACTCCGGTTCAGCGAATGTACCGGCACGTTTTATCATGGGCGAAACTGAAGTGACCTACGAGCTGTGGAAAGAGGTGTATGACTGGGCGACAAGTGCAGACCGTGGTGCAGAAAAATATACATTTGCCAATACTGGAAGACAAGGTGGAGATAGTGGTAGTGATCCGGTAGGGACAGATCAGCATCCGGTAACAACAGTGAACTGGCGAGACACGATTGTATGGTGCAACGCTCTTACCGAGTACTACAACGCCAATAACGGATCTGCAAGCGATCTGGCTGTGGTCTATTGCTCTGACGCAGGTTTCACAACGCCGATCAGAACAAGTACAAACTCGACTACGATTAGCTGGGATACAGGTAATACATACAGTGGTACAGAAGATGAGCCTTATGTGAACACATCAGCCAAAGGCTTTCGCCTGCCCGGCAGTGACGAATGGGAATATGCCGCGCGTTACAGGGGTGATGATGCCACTAATACCGTAAGCGGTTACAGTAACCCTTATTACACGAAAGGCAATAGTGCGAGCGGAGATACGCAGGCATATAATGTTGCGACACCGACCTTGGGTGATTATGCAGTACATACGGGAGGTACAACAGCGGCGGTAAAGAGCAAAACTGCAAATGTTCTTGGTCTCTACGACATGAGCGGTAATGTGAATGAGTGGTGCTTTGACTGGCATTGGTCAACTATTGGATCCAGACGTGTTATGCGGGGAGGTAACTGTTTCTGGAGCTGGGGCACTTACCTCGTCGCTGTGGGCACCCTGGACTATCCCATCCAACCGGATGGCAGGACCTACGTCATCGGCTTCCGTTTCTGTAGGACTATGTAACACTTCGACAGGCTCGGTGCATCGCCTTTTGGCTTTCTTGTGGTGAGCTTGTCGAACCATTACCTTTTATTCTTCTATTTGGGGGTTAAGGGGGCTATAGCCCCCTTAATTATTTATGTGCATAAGTAAAAAGGTATTTTCATCAGAATTGAATTTTTTCAAGACGAAAAGCATGAGGCACAAAAAATGCCGGCCATGTTAGAAGAAAGCCTGAAAACAGGATGCCCGGTTCATTTCTGCCGTTTGACCTACGGCATAATGAAAATAACCGGCGTAGAATGGTCTGCAATCAGACAGTAAACTCGCCAGTTTTAATTACTTCATTGTTCAATGAGACTAAGAATACCGTTTTAAAAAGTTTGACTGTGATCATTGCATCGATCTGCCTAAAATGTACTTGAACAATAATATTTGAATGTGTAAACCGATGCATGAAACGCTGTGAAAGCAGATTAACAAAACTCTGTATGTGGTGTGATTGGCTTTTATTGGAGGGCTAAATACTTTGTTTGCAAATTTGATATGTATGATTGCTGGTTTGCAAGTATTGCTTGCCTGTGCGCTAATTCAGGTAGATACGGCTCTGACGAATATAGTTGTGAGGATTATTGCTGTAGATAAGCATGTTGTTTATTATAATAAATTGCAAAGAAAATGTATTTTCTTTGCTGATCATGATCGACGAAAAACTATTGTTAACCTTGCAGAAGGTTCAAATGAGCAAGGATTTTTGCATCAACTAGTATGCTTTCTCTGCCCGATTGATTGTGTCAGAACCGTAACATTAAGCCCTCAAAAAAAAAGAAATTCAAAAGAAGAGGAACAGCCTGTGTCAGAAGAAATAATGCCAATGGCGGAAATATGTAAATTAGCGCACATCAGGTTTATGGAAAAAAATGGTAGTGAAGGAACACGGCAATCTCTTCCTGTTCCGGTGAAAAGAGCTGATGGTCTGCATGTACTGTTTTTTTATTACCCAGCACAAGCGCTTGCCGGCAAACCGGTTAAAATTGGACCACCGTGTTATTTGCTGGATTTTACGGTAAGTAACGCTTTATTTGCTTTGAAAGTTGTTGATCCAGGATTTTTTGGTCAGAGTCATAAAGTAAGTGAGCCGATTGGCGTTTACTCTATTCCGGAGGGGCTGCCCTATGAAGAAATGATAAATAAAATGGAACGTCTTTATAAGTTGTATGACCAATTGTTACCACATTTTACTCAAAGAGATAAAAAATCTGATATTGGTATAAGAAGTGCATCGAATGAATTTTGTGATTTGTTCATCTTGTTAAGTGAATCAGCTCTTGAATCGTACTATCGTAGTGTGGGCAGCGAATTCCTTGATTGGGTGATTCAGCAGCAATAGATTTTATTCACATTATTTGGTTGGGAAATATGGTAATCTTATTACATAAGCATCAACCAGTCTTTATCCATTTTATACTATTGATGAGATGATTAAAGAGGTTCTTCAATCGAGGTTATGATTGCGGGCGAGAATGTTATCTCTTGTGCAGGTGTCGGCCGCCAGGTTTGGAGATACATTCTTGCAAGAGTTTCGCAAGTACAAAGACAGTTGCATAAGCAGAGAAATGACATAGTTGTCTGCAGCATTCGGAGGGGTTTCGTCGTTTTACTGCCAGAAAAAAACACCCTGATAAGTAAACCACCGCATTTATACAGTTAACCGGCAGAAACCCCCCCCAAAACACACAGAAATTCGAAGCATTTCAAAAAAAAGCAAAGAATAAGCAAAAATAA
>JAEWVL010000448.1 GCA_023396665.1 Spirochaetota bacterium | reverse complement strand
GTTCCGGGACAAGCGGACATCTCGAAGTTCTTGAGGTGGTCTATGATTCGGAAAAAGTGGGCTTCAGGGAACTCGCGATGCTTTTTTTCGAGATACATGATCCTTCACAGAAAGACGGTCAGGGACCCGACATCGGCGAGCAGTATCTTTCGGCAGTGTTCTATTTTGATGAAGAGCAGAAAAAAAACAGCGAAGAGCTCGTCTCGGCTTTACGCGGAAAGGGGGTGAATGTTGCGACTCGAATTCTGCCCGCTTCAGAGTTTTACCCGGCTGAAGAATATCACCGCCGCTACTATGAGAAAACAGGCAAGAAACCCTATTGTCACCGTAGAGTGAAGCGCTTCTGAAACAGCTCAATTCAACCGTAAAAGCGAGTTTATCGATTTAGTAATCGCTTGGCATCGTTGATATCGACAAGTAAACCGTTAGTGTATTTATGAAGAATGCTCGTAACGAGTGATTGATAAGGAATACCCTCTCTGGAAGCGGCAAGTCTCAGGCTCTCCATGTCCGCTTTAGACATTCGTATATTCATTCTCTCGGTTTTTGATGCTGTTACTTTCGCGGCTTTTACAAGTGTGTCACGAAGCCCTTTTTCGGCCGGAATGAACTCCTCAGAATGTTCTTCATACCATTGTTCTTCCCTGTCCAGGTTGTTGTCTTCAATGTTAACAGTCATTTGCAGATTTCCTTTTTTCTTTTCGTGATGGGTAAATGGTTTTAAGGAACCAATTCCCCAACTCGTCTTGAATCAATGGAACGACTCAGGATTCCATTTGATTTCCATTTGTATTGAAGATAACACATTTGTCGCCTGATGTCAATACAAGTTGATCCGTTCAGGCAGTTTTTCTCAATTGCCCCCGCTCTCGTAGCGGCGAAGTCCCGCTTTCCAGCACAGAGAAGTGAAAAAGCAGCAGATGAAGGGCGCCGTCAGGGCCCAGACATAGAGTAGAGGCGTCATGCGCCCGAGGGCGAAGAGTGCCGGAAAATTCGTGACGACGAAGATGGGTATCACGAAAAGCCCGACAAAGCGGCCGACGCGGTTATACACGACCATCGGCACGTTGTTGAAGTCCCAGAAGGTGTCGGCAAGCCCCGCGATCGCGTCGGCGCGAACCAGGCGGAAAACCAGCGCCATCGGCGCGCTCCACAGGGCGTATCCCACCGCGGCACCCGAAGCGATAAACAGCGACCAGCCGAGAATGGTCACGACGTCGAAGCCTCTGCCGAGACGTATGAGGCCTATCACTACCATGGCGACACCCGCAAGGGTATCGAAGATCAGCGCGCCGACTTCGACCCTGCGAAGGGTCGCGTGGAACTGCACGTTCAGCGGTTTTACCAGCAGCATGTCGAAAGAGCCGTCCCTTACGAGCGTCGAGAGCTGAAACAGATTGGTGGCGAGCAGGCCCGCGTAGGCGCCCGTCAGCACGACAAAGCCGCCGACAAACACGAGAATCTCGTCGGGGCCGTAGCCCATAATCTCGCGGCCGCTGCGGTAGGCGACGATGACATAGAGAATTTTTCCGATCAGATAACCAGCCTCCATCAGAATGCCCGAAACGAAATTGGCGCGGTATTCCATCTGGCTCATGAAGTTGATTCTTATGAACATGAACCAGATGTGAATGTGTTTAATTATCTCTTTCATCGCATCAGCTCCCGACAGCCGCGAAGCGGCGTAGTCCCCGCAGCCACAGAAACTGACTTGTCAGGGTGAGTATGAGTATCCACAGCGACGCAAGTGCATAAGAATCGAGTGCCTGCGCCATCGTGATGCGGCCGCAGAGAATTTCAGAGGGAAACTGTATGGTGAAGCGGAAGGGCAGCATCAGGAGAATCTTCTCGGCTTCTGCGCCGAACACGGCGATCGGAAAAATGCCGCCGGCAAGCGTGATGATGACGATGCGTGCGGCCTCGAAGAGAAAACCGATATCGGTCAGCCAGAATCCCGCGAGCCCCACGCACCAGAAGATCAGAAAATTCAGCACAAAGGCGAAGATGATCGCGGCGAGAAACAGCAGAACATTGAGCGCGCTCAGGGGAAAACCGAGCGTCAGGCTCAGAACCGCGACGCCCGCAGCCAGAAGCGTACCGATGAAAAGGCTTTGCACCAGCTTGTCGCCCAGAAATGAAAACAGTCTGAAACCGAAATAGCCGAGCGGCTTGACAAGGTAGCGGTCGAGCGATCCGCTTTTGATGTCATTATTCAGTTCGTATTCGAAACCGGTGCGCATGAGCCGGTTCACCAGCTGCCCGATGACTGTGTAGGCGACCATCTGCTCGAAGCTGAAACCGAAAAGCGTCGCGTTAGCGCTGTTGCCGTAGAGGGCTATCCACAGCACCGTCTGTATGATGACGGGTGATACGGCCCCCGCTACCGAGAACAGAATGTTGATGCGGTATTCGATCGCCGCCTTGACGCCGATGCAGAAGCACTTGGCGTATTTCGCGGGGGTGGAAAGCTCAGGCATGAGTAAGCTCCTTGCGCAGATACAGCCGTTTTATGCTCTCTTCAAGCGGAGCGTCTTCGATCGTGAGATCGGCGACCGGCAGTTCGTCGAGCGCGCGGCGCGAGAAAGCGCGCACATTGACGCGAGAGACTTCAAAGTGCGCGCAGCTGCCGTCAAATGAGCGGAAACCCTCGAAACTGCTCAGGCTTTCTTCTGATACGGCAGCCGAAAGTACGAGGCGCACGCTCTTGCTTTCGGCGAGGGTTTCGTTGACCTTCGCGAGCGCCCCGTCGTAGATGACCGAACCGTGATTGATCATAATGATCCGCTCGCAGAGATCCTCGATGTCGGAAAGATAGTGGCTGGTCAGCATGACCGTGGTGCCGAATTTCGTGTTGAGGGTTTTCAGAAGCTCGCGAATCGCCTGCTGCGATATCATGTCCAGGCCGATGGTCGGCTCGTCGAGAAAAAGCACCTGCGGCCTGTGCAGAAGGGAGGCCACGATCTCCATCTTCATGCGCTCGCCGAGCGAGAGACGGCGTACCTGCACGGGCAGCTGCTCCTCGATACCGAAAAGCGCGACCAGCTCGTCGAGCGTGCGGCGGTACTGCGCGCGATCGATCTCGTAGATTGCGCGGTTCAGATCGAACGATTCTATCGCGGGAAGGTCGGGCCACAGCTGCGAGCGCTGCCCCATCACGATCGCGATTCGCATGCGGAAGTCTTTTTTTCGCTGCCAGGGGCGATAGCCCAGAACTCGGGCCTCGCCAGAAGTCGGGTGCATGATGCCCGAGAGCATCTTGAGTGTTGTCGTTTTTCCGGCGCCGTTGGGTCCGATAAAGCCGACGGTGTTTCCGCTTTCAATCGAGAAGCTCACCGATTTTACCGCGTGCTTCACAATTGTCTTTCGCCCGAACATGTTTTTAAACGAGGAGCGAAGACCGCTCTGCTTTTCATAATAGCTGAAATCGCGGCTCAGATTTTCGACTTCTATGATTGACATAGGGCCTCCGCTTGCGGACGAATCGGCGAAAGAGGAAGATCGTTCCGTGTTTTCCCGCCACGCCCGGCCTCTGTTTTATATAATGCTACACCAGAGCATTGTTTTTAATCACTTCAGAATAGTACTGTGCCGATAGTTTCGGCGTGCGCTTCTTCGTTTCGTAATCGACATGAACGATGCCGAAGCGCTGGCTGAAACCATCCGCCCATTCAAAATTGTCTAACAGGCTCCAGAGAAAATAGCCCTTTACCGGTACGCCGTCCCGTGTGGCGCGCAAGAGTCCGCGAAGATGCTCGCGAAGATACATCACGCGCGCGGTGTCGAGAATCTCGCCCTTTTCGGTGAGCGCGTCCTCGAAGGCGCAACCGTTTTCGGTGATGTAGATCGCGTCGACACTGTACAGCTCGTGAATGAAACGCGTCGTCCAGTAGCCGATCGCGGGATTGATGCGCAGCCACTGCGGTTTCGCCCGGGGATGATCGTCGGCGTGGTCGATGATTTCGTATCCCCCCGTATCGTTGGCGCGAACGTACACGGGAGTGTACATGTTAAGAC
>JAEWVL010000195.1 GCA_023396665.1 Spirochaetota bacterium | reverse complement strand
TACAGATACATCATACCCAGGGGATAATGCGCATTGTTGCCCCGGTATTGCTGATAGGAATTATGATAAGCGCTGATGCCCGGCTCAAGCGCCAATCCAATGCCGGCTGTCATTCCATCTTTCGTTTCTGATGAATCAATCTGTTGACGATACCTTAACTCGTTTCTGGTAATCGCATGCTGATTTCCACTGTTGTTTCGCCCCTCGGCTATCGAACTGAATTCAAAATACTGGTATTCGGGATCGGTCTTGTAAATGATTTCAGCACCGTTTCCCGCAAATACGGATAAAACGGTAAAACCAAATACCAGAATAAATGTAATTCGAATTGCACACGAACACAGAACAACTTTATTCAGAAACTTATAGTGCGAAGAATTTGTTTTCATCAATTTATCCGGCATGGTTATTATTCCGCCACAGTCTCAACAGTCAGTACGCATGAACCAAGAGCATCGGCATAGTTCCAGACTTCTATCAGGTAGGTAGTTTCAGGAATTAGTTCAGCCTCGATGACCTCGTCGAGAAGACCGATATTTTTACTGACATAGTAAACCGGCAGCTCTTTCAATTCGGTGTTTTCTTCGAATAACCCGAGGGTAAGATCATAATCAATTGTCTGCTTACGAAGTGAAAACCTGTATGTTGCCGCCTGTGGAGGAGCAAAGGTGAAAAAATTAGCCCTATCCTCTTTAAGCTGTTTTCTGTCCGTATACTCAACCACCTGTTCCTCGTCTAGAGAAAGGGGTATTGTTTCGATCGGTTCTTCGGGCTCCTCATAAGCACAGGAAAACAGCAGAACAAACAAAAGAACGTACAGTATCATCATTGCTTTTTTCATGGGGACAGGATGAGAAATTCTGAAAACGATGTCTATTAATTTTTTTATCAAATTTTCAAGGAATATACCTTTTTACTATTATTTTATAGTTTTACATTATTTTCTGTTATAATATATTATAATGTGTTGACTATTTCGTTAACTGTTATTATCATAACCTTATCTTTACGATATCAATGAACGGATTACGGGGAGGTCTTATGGCGACAATAGAGATAAAGAAGGTATCAAAAAGTTTTCCCGATCCCATGACGCTGCTCCCCAAAAAACCGCTGCTTCTCGCAGGTTCAAAGAAGGCACAGATCGACAATCTTTCGATGACGATTGAAGACGGAAAAACCGTCGTTATTCTGGGTCCTTCCGGATGCGGAAAGACGACATTGCTCAAAATTATTGCGGGTCTGCTTCCGCCTGATAAGGGAAGCGTCACCTTCGACGGCGTTCCGATTGAAGAAATACCGATGAGAGAACGGCGTATCGGCATGGTGTTTCAAAACTATGCGCTGTATCCCAATTTCAGCGCAAAGAAGAATATGCTGACATGGTTTTTATTTAAAAGGGGTCAGAAAAATCTCGACCTTGACGATGAGGCGCAGGCAAAACTCGAAAAGACAGCAAAACTGCTCGACGTTTCTATCGAGCATCTCTATAACCGTATGCCCCGCCAGCTCTCGGGCGGTGAAAAACAACGGGTCGCACTCGGACGCTGTATCACCAGAACGCCCGCCTTATTTTTGATGGATGAGCCGTTTTCGAATCTGGATCAGATTCTGCGTCAGAAATACAGAGAACATCTGAAACTGCTTTTGCGTGAATTCGCGATAACGACGGTTTATGTGACACATGACCAGCATGAGGCGCTGCTCCTGGCCGACAGGATTGCCATCATGAATGCCGGTGTCATAGAACAGTTCGGAACCTTCGAAGAGCTTTACACAAACCCGGCGTCATTGTTCGTCGCCACGTTCCTCAATCCGCTTCACGGGGTTCCGGCGCTCAATACGCTTCCCGGAGAACTTCTTGACGGCGGAGTTTCGGGAGTGACCAGCGGATTCAGACCGCAGAACATTTTAGTCGACAGGAATTTGTCTGCATACCCGAATACAGCGAACATTATGCTTGCAGAGAAGAGTCCCTTTTCGGATGATCTGGTTCTGACGCTCAATTTCAAGGGCGAATCAGTCTGTGCCGTTGTCTCCGGTCATGACAGCTTTGAACGGGGCGATGAAGTTTCTTTCAAAATAAAAGAACAATTTCAATTTGACGCAACGAGCGGTGAAAATATAAACAGACGAACCGTGTGATACTCTTATATTCACCGACAGGAAAGGGAGGGGCTGACCATGAACGAGCAAAAAGACAGGGCTCTGACGATCAAAGAGGTCGCGGAATTTTTAAATATATCGAATCAGATGGTGTATAATCTCATCAAGGCCGATGAGATTGAGGCCTTCAAAATAGGAAGCGCTGTGCGCATTCTCTACTCAGATCTGATGGGCTATGTGAATGCGAAGAAAAACAATTACAAAGATCGCGGCGGAAAAGCAGAACTTGGCGAGGAGCTTGCACTTAAAGACGTAAGTACTACTATCGAAGCTTTTCATCTGCAACCGGTATCAGCCCTGTTTAAAAGCGGAAGTATCAGCGCTGTAATCGGTGAATGCGGCAGCGGAAAGACGACTCTGTTGCGCTGTATCGCAGGTCTGCAGGAATACAGCGGCACTATAATGCTCGGAGATGATGATGTCGAATCGATAGACCCGAAGAAACGACGTATCGGTTTTCTTTTTCAAAACCAGCGACTTTTCCCCTATGTCAGCGGCAAGAAGAACATCACTTTTCAGACAAACGAATCGATATCAGATGAAGAACTCAGTCAGATGCTCACCGAATGCGGCCTCGATCCGCTTGTGATCGATCTCAAAAAGGATGCGCGTCAGATCCCTCCGGGAATGCGACAGCTGGCGCTGATCGTGCGTAAGCAGATGCAGCAATTTTCACTGCTTCTGCTCGATGATCCCTTCAAGAATATAGAACCGCAGGTTCGTCAATTCGTGAGCGCACTCATACGATCAATGAGCGAAGTGCACGGCATTACCGTCATTATCGCCTGCAGTGACATTCGCGATGCGGCGGGTCTTGCCGACTACAGCGTTATTCTCGAGGGGGGATCACTGGTACAGTCCGGCACAATGGATGAAGTCTATCACAAACCTGTCAACGAAAGCACGATGCGGCTTCTGTCTTACTTTCCCGTCAACATTGTTGCAGATGAGGTTTCAAAGGGAAAAGATACGCTTTTCGGACTTCAGACTGATACAGCGGACGGCCCCTGCCGCATCGCCTTTCGCGCCGATGAAATTGCCCTTGACAAAAACGGAATTCCGGTTTCGGTAAGCGCGGAACAATTTTACGACGGAAGAAAGAAGATCGTACAAACGACAGATACATCAAACAACGCGTTCGAATTGCTCGTTGCGGTCGAAACCGGCGCACAATTCTCGTTTGTACCGACACATCCGGTGTTTTTTTCAGCCTGAGATTTGCACGTAAACAGGAAACAATCAGATACCTGTGTGCATAAGAACAGCCGAGACCTGCAATCAGGAGCGAAGTGAATGATTAAAAAAGCCGATCAACATAACAAGAACAAGGGAATCGCAAAAAAGGCGCTCATCGGTGTTTTCGCATTTCTGTTGGGCGCTTTCTTTATTTATGTATTCATCAATATAAATTACTTTCGCAGCATATTTTCACTCAAACAGATCAACAAAGCCCCCATATATGAATTTCACGTTTATCACGATTACCGTTTCGATGACTATCTTAAGGTTGGTGCGGCTAACGTAGATGAACTGGTTGATTTTTTTTTCGGCCGAAGAAAAGCGCCCAGGCCCCTTGATTTTAACGGAAGCGGCTGTTCGGCTTTTCTCGCCAAAACCCCCGAGGGAGATATCATTCTCGGTCGCAATTATGACTGGTACACTTCCCTATCGGCCATCATGCATACAAGATCAAAACGCACGGGCAGGTGTATCGCGCTGACGAATCTGAACCATTCGGGTATCGAAAAGCTGAATGCTAACGTATTCGACAAAGAACGCGTTAAACTCAGTGCCGCTCCGTTTATGACACTTGACGGCATGAACGAGCATGGTCTTGCCGCGGCAATTTTTACGGCGAAAGGATCGCAAAGCTCCATCGATCCGAATAAGGTGACACTCTTCGATCTCACGGTTATACGCGCCATACTTGACAATGCCAGAACAACCCGCGAAGCGATTGATTTTATCTCAAAGTACAATGTCGCCCACGATCCTGAGTGGCCTTCACAGTACATGGTGGCTGATGCGAGCGGCAAAAGCGCCATAATCGAATTCGTAAAGGGCAAGATGAAGGTTATTGAGAATACTGATAACTATCAGGTTTGTACAAACTTTATTATATATGACAATCCGGATCTGAAGGGCTTCGGTGATTACCGTTACCGAACAATAGAGCGGTATATTAAAGAAAATGGAGGCGCTCTGACGACGGAGGCGGCGATCGATTTACTGAAAAACAATGTCATTCATTCACAGGGACAGTGGTCTGCCGTCTATAATTTGACCAAAAAAACCGTAAGCGTCGTCTTTGTGAGTGATTACACAACACTATATCAAAGAACTTTCAACTGAAACGCCTCGTTAACGAATAAGAATTGACAAAACATTTTTTTTCTCTATTTTAAGGCAGGGAACGCAGTAATACTAACAACTGTCTTATCTTAAAAACGTTTCAATTACTCACAATCTCCGTTTTCACGTGAGGCGGCGGCCTTCAGGTTCAAACCGGTCTGAACGGCCGATTATTCATCAGGAAAAGGTTTAATCACAATGAAAAATAATTTTTTCATCGTGATGATTCCGTTCTGGTTTACTTTGTTTTTTCTGTGCATCTCATGTGACGGAATGATCTTCAGCAGGCTTTTCGATAAGGTGTACACAGTACGTTACGATGGTAACGGCAGCACCGGAGGTGATCCGCCTTCGGGTCCCCTTACATATCATTCCGGAGACAGTGTAAGCGTACTCGATAATACAGGCTCGCTTGTCAGAACCGGTTATAGCTTCACAGTCTGGAATACTGAGCAAAACGGCAACGGCATCACCTATGTTCCGGGTGCTGTTTTTACTATTGTTAACGAGAATGTCATTTTGTACGCACAGTGGGAAGTGCTCACCCCTCCCGCCGAATTGAAAGTTCTGGACATCGATCAGACATCGGTTGAACTTTCATGGGAAGCGGCTGCAGGCGCTGATTCCTACACTATTTTCTACCTGGATACTCCCGGGGTCACCGAATCAAACGGAACAGTGGTGTCCGGTATTAGTGGAACTTCACATACTTTGTCCGGCCTGAGCGGTTTTAAAATATACTCATTTATTGTAAGCGCCGTTTATACTGATGGTCAATCTTTATCCTGTCCACGGGTAAACCATATATGCTACAGCACAATAGCTCCTGCAGGAACCGTATCAGTTTATGCGGGAACAGGTGTCAGCGGCTCCGCCGACGGTCCACGTCTCAGTGCACAATTTGAGTATCCCTCAGCCATAACAAGTGATGGAAATTATCTCTATATTTCAGATGATGCTAACGGCATCAGAAGAATTGATATATCAGATAACACAGTATCAACCATTCTCCCCTATTCCATTGGAGGGCTTGTAACGGATGGTGATTATTTTTACGGTCTATATGACTGGCAGATTGTTAAGATAAAAATTTCTACACTCGCTATGACAGTTATAGCAGGTGCAGCCGGTATTGCAGGGTATGCGGATGGCACCGGCACTGCCGCACGATTTGATAGCGTATGGGGGATGGCCTGTGACGGCGCAAATCTGTATGTCTCCGACAGGGGGAACAACTGCATACGCAAGGTGGTGATTTCCACAGGTGTAGTTACAACTCTTGCGGCGGGGTTCAACAGCCCGAGAGAGATTATTCTTTTCGGTACATCTCTTTACGTCGCCAATCAGGATGACGGCCTGATACAGGAAGTTGATATAACAAACGGCAGTGTCACGCCTGTTGCCGCTCTTACTCAACCGATAGGTATCACCACGGACGGGCTAAACCTCTATGTCATTACGAACATCCCCCCTGCCCCCGCCACTCTTTACAGAATAGACATAGCAACAAACACGACAACGCCGATTGCGACAGGAATCGGCGATTATCCATATACAATCGCAAATGACGGCTCAAACCTTTATATTGGAAATACTATCGGCATGACGATTTTACGGGTCGATTAGGGGAATTCACGATTTGCAGAAAACAGAATCAGAATTTAAATGGAGACCTGATCATAATAATCAACGCCGTTGCATCTGTATTGTAAAGATTTCCTTTCCCGTGAAAAAGCTCAAGGGTCCGCCCTTTTTCTCTTTTTCGCTCAGGGGCGGTATATCATGTCCGTTCAGAAGCAGAGTATAATATTCTTTTGTTTTTTCTAGCTGCCGGTAATTGTCACCCAAAGGTCGCGGCCGAGACAGTATTTCTACTGCTTTATATTGATCGTTTACCAGATAAAGAAACTTGCTCCACAATGAATCTGACAAAAATAAAAAGTGCATTGCCTTATCACGATCGCTTCCGCTTTTATCTTTCATTTCGAGGTTGATGAAGATCGACTGTCCGTAGAGATACTGATTGCGTTTTCCCTGAAAACGCAATTCAGGCACCAAAACAATACCTGCATCATCGCTGCGATATTCACGAATTCTGTATTCTATCTCATCCTTTTGCTCACCGATCCGTAATCCGAAAAATGAAAACATATGGGGTATATAGTATTGCTGAACATCATAGACCAAAATACCCGCCATTGGCTGAAGAGTGCTTTCATCAACTAGTCGCAATTCAACTTCACGAACAATGATTTCTTCACTTAACAGGGGGTGAGCAAGGGAAAGAAACAAAAGAAGTGAACAAACAGGGACAATCCCCGGGATTTTGGTCTTCATACATTATTACCATCTGAAGAATGTATATTTCATTTCACGATTTGAAGAAACCCAACATGTGCCGCGAAATATCTTTCAATTTCATTATCATCAGCACTTTGTGTCAAGGCACTTTTAGCGATATCGCAGAAGAGCAATCATTCGCTAAATAAAGGCCGACATCATATCCTTTCCGCAGAGGGCCTTTTCGACTGTTGCGGCGATGTCGGCAAAACTTTCGCGAATGCCGATAGAACCGGGTTTCAAATCTTCGGCCCACACAAGAATCGGAACATACTCGCGCGTATGGTCCGTTCCACGGAAGGTGGGATCGCAGCCGTGATCGGCGGTGATAATGATTAGCGATTTTTCGCCGGCCAGACGTATGATTTCCGGCAACTGAGAATCGAAACGCTCTAGGGCTGTCTTGTATCCCCCCGCATCGCGCCGGTGACCGAAGTGCATGTCGAAATCGACAAGATTGACGAATATGAGCCCTTTTCTTTTTTCGGCGAGAATCGACAGCAGTTTTTCGACACAGTCGTCGTTATCGGTGCACCGTACACTGGTACTTATGCCCTTCATCGCAAAAATATCGCCGATCTTGCCGACTCCATGAACGCCAATGCCGGCGTCGACAAGCCGGTCGAGCACCGTCTCGCCTGTCGGAGGCAGCGAATAATCGTGCCGGTTTGCCGTTCGCACGTAGGCTCCGCTTTTGCCTGTAAAGGGGCGCGCGATTACGCGGCCAACTTCGAGAAACTCACGTGAGACGGCGCAGATGCGATAGAGTTCTTCGAGCGGAATCACCGACTCGTGCGCGGCGATCTGAAAGACCGAATCGGCCGAGGTATAGACGATGGGCTTTTTTGTGCGCACATGTTCGTCACCGAAGCGCTCGATAATTTCCGTTCCCGAGGCGACACAGTTGCCGAGCACCTCAAAGCCGCTTCGGCGTGTGAACCCGGCGATGATATCGTCGGGAAATCCGTCGGGATACAGCGGAAATGGTTTATCGAGAATCAGTCCGGCGATCTCCCAGTGACCGGTCGTCGTATCCTTGCCCTTCGATTTTTCAGCCGCCTTGCCATAGCGTCCGCCCGGAGTATCACAGGGCGGCGTCCCTTTCAGATTGATAATATTGCCGAGACCGAGCGCGCCGCAGTTGGGCATGACAAGACTCAGTTCATCGGCGATATGTCCCAGGGTGTTTGCGCCTTCATCGCCGTATTGGAACGCATCGGGCAAGGCGCCTACACCGGCAGAATCAAGAACTATCAGAATTACGCGATCGTATGTCATAGAAGATACGAGCCCCTTATTCGCGTGATTGCCGCTCCGCCAAAAAGTATGCGATCTGAACCTTCTTCATTTTTCGATCGCTGCAGCTTCACGATGTTAAAGTGATCGCGGCTTGCGTTTTGTTCTATCGTAATTGTCTCTTTTGCAAAACGCGAATGTAGCTTCAGATAATATCCGAAGGCAGAATTGCCTGAGCCTGTCGCAGGATCTTCGAGATAACCAAAACGCGGCGCAAACACACGCACACGGTAATCACTCGATTGCGACTGAACCTCTTCACTGAAAACTTCAATAATATCAATATTGTTTTGCTCGCAGAAAATTTTCAGATTTTCGATATCGGGTGAAATTGAAAGTATCGTATCCAGTCCGCAGATCGGAACAATCAGTGTTGATAAACCCGCATTGATATGTGCAGGCGGCAGATGTGCATTAATGGCATCTTGCGGAATTTTTAGAGCCGTCGCCATTTCATTTTTCGGGGGGATATGTTATATCACCTGCATTTGCGGTGCCGTAACGAAGACAGCATCTTCTGACTCGATTCTGTTTTCGACGCTCAATATGCCCCTTTTGGTCGATATCTTCAGAATTCTTTGAGTGTTCAGTTCCGGATCGCTCTTTAGCAGATCATACAGGATGGCGATGGTCGCATGGCCGCAGAATTCAACTTCACGTTCCGATGAATAATAGCTCAGATCGAAGGATGTTGAGGATTTCGCTGCAATGAACCCGACTTCGGAAACAAATCCCTTCATTTCACGCGCTATTCTCAGCTTTTCAGACGCAGTTAGTTCATCAAGTGAACTGAGAGCGATCGCCGCGGCGGGATTTCCTGCGGATGAATTCGTGGCGAAGGCGTCAATTTTTTTAAACGGCAGTTCTTTCATGAGCGATCAATACTCCGATTTCGAAACTGAACCCTGAACAATAGATACGCCGTTACTGGTTCCAAGGCGTGAGGCACCCGCCTCTATCATGGCCAGAGCCGATTCTTTTGTACGTATGCCCCCCGAAGCCTTGACCTTCGCTCTGCCCGCCACGCAAGCGGCCATGAGCCGGACATCCTCGACGGTGGCGCCTCCGGTCGAAAAACCGGTCGACGTTTTGACAAAATCCGCGCCTGCGTCGAGTGCACATGAGCAGGCCCGGCGTTTTTCATCGTCACTCAGAAGGCAGGTCTCGATGATGACTTTCAGAATTTTACCTTCGCAGGAATTGCGAACCAGCTCGATATCTCGGCGCACATCATCGTCATTTCCGTCTTTAAGAAGCCCGATTGCGATTACCATGTCAATCTCTTCGGCGCCGTTACCGACGGCATTGAGCGCTTCATAGGCTTTTGTTTCGGAGGTGCTTGCGCCGAGCGGAAAACCAATTACAGTACAGACCTTGACCTCTGATCCGCGCAGCAGGGAAGCGGCATCACTGACCCAGATTCCGTTCAGGCACACCGAAGCGAAACGGTGCTCGCGGGCTTCAGCGCAAAGCTTTTCGATTTGCGCACGTGTCGCATCGGGTTTTAGCACGGTGTGATCAATATAACTATTTAAAATCATTTATATTCTCCTTGTTCATACAATAATATATTTATAATCTCTGCGACTCCAGGCTGAAATATATCAGCGGATAAAACAGCTTCCCTTTTAGTCACTGCATTAATCTTTCAATAATGACTGCTCTTTTTTTAACTTCATTATCCGTGATTACAATAGCCCTTTCAACACATTCACGTGCTTGTTCGACTGACGCGGAACGCTGTTCGTCGTAATACAGTTCCGCGATCACTTCACCAGTCTCTACAAGGTCTCCGCACTTCTTACGCAGCACCACGCCCGCACCGTGATCGATGACATCGTCTTTTGTTGCACGGCCGGCTCCGAGCAGCATGGCCGCATGACCGACGGTTTCGGCCTCAATCTGATCAATGAACCCGCAGCTGCGTGCGTGAATCTCCAATACGCATTCGGCCATCGGCAGTTTCGCATAATCGGAAAGACACGCTGTATCACC
>JAEWVL010000382.1 GCA_023396665.1 Spirochaetota bacterium | reverse complement strand
GTGCAAGCGAATATTTGAAACTTCGATGAACTGATGAGGATTTCGTGTCCATTCACAGGGTTAGGATAACCAGTGTTATACTTGTTTTTTATGCCTGTTGAGTAAAGCAGCGGCTTCTTCCCATTTTTGTATATTTGATATATCGCGTTCAGGTAAATAGGCTTGTGCAAGCTGATTGTCCGCATCCTTGGCTTTAGGATCTGCGCCCGCATCAAGAAGAAGAGTAATCATCGGTATGTCCAGATTTTGCACTGCATGGTCCAATGCACTCATTCCACCATGACCACCGAAAAAATTGATTTGTTTATCGGCACCGTATTTTAATAACAATTCAGCCATATCATATTTTTGATTTTCCACCGCCCAATTCAGCGGCATTTCACCATCATCAGTTTTGACATTTGGATCTGCACCTCGTATAAGCAGTAGTTTCAAAACTTCATAATTGTCATTAAAAACAGCACAATGTATCGGATATAGATGACTGATTTTCTCAGGTTGATTGGAACATGCATTAATATCTGCACCATAATCAATTAAACTTTTAACAATTTCAATATTGCCGCCATTCTCAATTTCTTCGATAGCCGCTTCAAGCGGTCTCCAGTAAGGCGCCTCAGAAATTGATTCATTTGGAGACACTCCGTTTTTTAAAAGGAAATCTACTTTATCAGAATCATGCTTATCAATAGCTTCGAAAAGTTCATGAGACATGCCGATCTCCTCTCTGCTGCCCATTTATATACTTCTGAATAATAGACTTGTTACGAATCTGGATATTGAGAGAGTTTGCCCCGCCCGTTGGGCGGGGCAAACCCATCGTTTATACCAGTTATGCAACAAGTCTAATGTACTGAATATTGAGAAACTCGAAAAATTCCAGTGAAAAACTGGCAAAATCAACGCTTCCGGTAATTAAGCGAAAACCGTCAAGATTCATATTAAAGAATATATGCTCCGTTTCGACTAACTGCCAATCGTTGTTCAGGTTTTTTTCTTAACTTTAATCTTCTCAGTTTGTTGATGGGAAATAATAATGATTTACCGCTTCTTTCAGAAGAATCCGAATGATTAATACTTGCAAACAGAGCCCATCCCTTTTCTTGTGCTACAAACTTTTATTGATCAGGGTCAACTGTTACAAGCTGACTCTGACAGATTGCAGCTTCGTCTGTAGTGTTTTTTTCAAGGCTAATTCTGCAAAAAATGCCGAGAATATTGCAAGCGTGAACAAATCTCTTCGAAAAAGATGCCCGCTTATATCTACAGGATTGTTACACTAAGGGACGTTTCCCGAAGAGAAGATTATCTGATTACGCATTGTTAATCGATAACCCGGCAATTTGCGACCCGTCACAATTTCGGCGAATGACAGCATATACAAAACGAAGCGGGATCGGTTCTCATTACACTTCCGCATAAAAGGAAAGCATTGTCGTTGATTAAACGTATATTCACCTTATCCCTCTTTATGATTATTATTGTACCGGAAATTGTTTATCCTTTTTCGGTAATACCCGTCTCGTCGGGCAGAGCCGAGCTTTTCGTTTATCCGACCGATTATCCAGCCGAAAAAGAGATCAGCGAAGACAAACATTTCATGATCGCGATCTCAAACACGCTTCTCAGCAATCTTTTTCTTCTCGGAGTCAACCGCTATGTCAGGCAGGCGGAATACGGGCAAGTCTCATTCAATACGATGCGACGCAATGTCACCGGTAACTGGGTCTGGGATCAGGATGAATTTTCGGTGAATCATCTCGGGCATCCCTACCAGGGTTCGACCTATTTTATTGCCGGCAGAGCCAACGGGCTCGACTTTTACCAGTCGGCTCTGCTGACCATGGGGGGAAGCATTTTCTGGGAGCTCTTCTGCGAGACCGAGACCCCTTCGTATAACGATCTTGTCGTTACCACCATGGGGGGAATGGCGGTCGGAGAGATGCTGCACCGTCTCTATATTGAACTGTACGACAGCAGCCCGTTTTTTTCCACACTGGTCAGTCCGATGGACGCTTTCAATCGTTTCGTTAGCGGTGAAAGCCCCAAATCAAACGCAAAAGGAAAAATCACCGAACTTGCCCTGACGCTCACCGGCGGCTCTGTCGTCTCCTATGTCGACTTCAAGGATGATCAGCGCGACAAAGACGATAAAGATATGCCGATCACGATCGGCGGAGGCCTTGATGTCGTTTACGGGAAGCCCTACGGCCTGCGGGCGCGAACGCCTTTCAGCCATTTTCAGTTCGCCTGCGATTTAATATGGGGTCAGGATTACTTCAGCTTCGTCTTTTTTTCAGATGCGATGCTCTTTTCTTTCTCGCCATTTTCCGGTGATCCCTTCAAAACAAGCATCGGTATGGGTCTGCATTATGATGTCATCTACAGCGACCTGATTCAGTTCTCGGGAAACTCGATTGGTTTCAGCTGCAAGCAGCAGATTTCACTGCCTCGCGACAACACCATACAATGGGCGCTGCATCTGAACTGGCTTACCCTGGGCGCGACAGACTATTACTACTTTGCCAGCGGTGAAATCGCCAAACCCGAATCGGGTGAAGAGCGGAGGGATTACGATCTCGGCACCGGAGAGAACATCAAATGTTCGCTGGCCTATTCTCAGCCCTTTCTCGGAACTTTTTCAGCTTCATACATATTCATCGGACTGCATACCTTCGCTTCTTCGGTACCCAAAGAGGGTTCCGAAGGCTTTACCATGATCGGTATCTGGGATCTTTCCTACGAACACCGTCTGTGGGGAGAGTCATGGATCGGAATGAGTAACAGTTTTTACCACAAAAACGGATTTTACAGCAAGGCCATCGATATTTCACACCGGGCAGACTTCGCTTCACTCTACGTTAAAACACGTTTTTGATACATCCGGTGATCCGGCGCTTTCCCTGTTTTCTGGAAAGCGCCGATACCCTAGAGCAGCTCTTTGAGAAATCTGCCGGTGTGCGAAGCGGGATGTTTCACCAGATCTTCAGGTACTCCCTCGAAGACAATCTCTCCGCCGAATTTTCCGCCTTCGGGCCCCATGTCGATAACCCAGTCCGCATGCCTGATTATATCGAGATTGTGTTCGATTATCACCACCGTGTTTCCCCCGTCAACGAGCGCTCTGATGATACGGTAAAGATTGGCGATATCTGACATATGCAGTCCGCTTGTCGGCTCATCCATTATGTAAAGATTGCTCTTTTTCCCCAGTTCGAGGGCAATCTTCAGCCGCTGCGCCTCACCGCCGGAAAAGGTGCTCAAAGACTGTCCCAATCGAAGATAGGACAGTCCCACCTCTTTCAAAACATTCAGTTTGGTAACGATTTTCGGCTGCGTGAAAAAGGCCAGCGCCTGGGTGACCGTCATATCCAGCACATCGGCGATACTGCAATTTCTGTATCTGTAAGCCAGGACATCAGCATGATAACGTTTACCTTCACACTCGTCACACACAGTTTTCACCGCATCCATAAAGTTCAGTTCAAAACGCAGCACACCCTGCCCCTTGCACTTATGACAGGCACCTTTAGAATTAAAGCTGAACAGTGAAGCGGCTGCACCTGAAGACTCTGCAAATATTTTCCGAATCTGATCAAACACTTCGATGTAGGTGACAAGATTTGCCCGTGACGATTTCCCTGCCGGCGATTGATCGATGAGAACAGCTCCCGGATGACTTTTCGCCAGACACTCATGAATCAGGGAGCTTTTACCGCTTCCGGCAACGCCGGTAACACAGGTCAGCACCTTTTGGGGTATCCGCACCGAAACATTTTTAAGATTGTGTACGCTGGCATTGCATATTTCTATAAACCCGCTTGCCTTCTTTCGTTCATAAGAACCTTGTTTTTGCCCATAAAGATGACGGCCGGTAATACTCTCTGTGTTTTTAATCCCTTCAGGTTCTCCGCTGTATACCACCCTGCCGCCGTTCTTTCCGGCTTCGGGACCGATATCAATTATCCACTCCGCCTTTTTTATTATTTCCGGATCATGTTCAACGACAATCACACTGTTACCCTTGTCTTTCAGCGTGAAAAGCAATTCGATCAGCCGCTCGGTATCCCGCGGATGCAGCCCGATAGACGGCTCATCGAGCACATACAACAGATCAACGAGATTGCAATCAAGCTGCCGTGCCATCTTTACCCGCTGCGATTCTCCTCCCGAAAGTGTGGAAACCGCTCTGTCCAGAGAGAGATGGCCGACACCGATATGAATCAGCTGTTCCAGCAGAAACACCGCTTTGCGTAATACGGGTACGGCAAGATCGTCATGCAGATTCCGCAGAACCGCGAGCAGATCGCCCAATTCCATTCTGCACAAATCCGCGATAGAGTATCCCCCCGCAATCGTTGCGCCGAGTGCCCGTTCATTCAAACGGGTTCCGCCGCACTGTTCGCAGTCAGAGAAAACAAAATATTGCGCATACACATTCTTCTCTTCGTCGGGCACCTCATCTTCGGCTTTGCCGTTATATGCTTTCTCCAGTTTCGCCGCTATTCCTTCAAAGGTTCTGGAGTAGGCGTGTGAAGCTTTGTTCTGATTAATTTTAATCGCTTGCGAATACAACAGCCGCTGCATTTCATCGGCAGTATACTCTTTCAGCGCTTTATCCGGATCGAACAATCCGCTCAAAAGAAGCTCACGCCACATGAAATTGCCCGTCTTGTAGTGGGGATGCGTAATCGCTCCCTCTTGCAGCGATTTTTCCCTGTCGACAAGTTTGGCAGGATCTATCCGCGCCTTCTTGCCCAATCCATTGCAGTGCGGGCACATGCCTTCAGGATGATTAAACGAAAAGCAGAAAGATGGGCCGATGTACGGCTTTGCCATGCGTGAAAAGAACAGTCGCAGATAGGTGTTGATCTCCGTTGCGGTTCCGACGGTGCTGCGAAGATTGTTTCCCATGCGTTTCTGATCGATTACGATAGCCGTCGACAGATTGCTGATCTCATCCACGTCCGGGCGGGAGAGCTTCGGCATCCTGGTTCTTGCAAAAGTGGAAAAAGTTTCGATGAGCTGTCTTTGCGCTTCCGTATAAATCGTGTCAAACAGCAGTGTCGATTTACCGGAACCGGAGACTCCGGTGAAAACTACCAGCTTGTGCTTCGGAATCGTCACGGAAACATTTTTGAGATTATTCATTCGGGCATTGCGAACTTCAATGGCATTATCTGACACTGCAGAGACCTCCATTCCGTTATTGTGCGAGTCTGTCCACACAGGGTATTCGGCCGCCAATGATTTGCATTGTAAGATTACGACAGGCTTCGGTTTTTTATTTTGTGCGACGCGGTGATGGGGGGATAGTTATTCTTCATCCATAAAGCGATATCCGACGCCCGGTTCGGTGAGAATTATCGCCGGTGTTTTCGGATCCGCTTCGATTTTTTTTCGTAACTGCATAATGTAGAAGCGCAAATATTGCGACTCTTCCTGATAATTCGGACCCCAAAGTTCACGCAAGATGGAATTTTGCGTAAGTACCTTGCCCGGATTTTTTGAAAGCAGGCTCAACAGAGAGTATTCCTTCGGTGTCAGCTTGATTTTATCCCCGTCGACCATGACGATTCGCCTGTCATAGTGAATGGTAACGCGTTTGCCCGCAAATGTCAGTTTTGACTCTTTTTGCCCCCTGTTTCTTAGCGTGACCCGTATTCGTGCGAGCAGCTCGTTCATGCTGAATGGTTTCGTCAGATAATCATCAGCCCCTCCGTCAAGCAGGGCAACCTTATCCTCTTCGGAATCTTTCACTGTTAAAACAAGAATGGGAATCTTGCTCCACTCCCTGACCGTACGAACAAACACAAGCCCATCCATATCGGGAAGACCCAGATCAAGAATGATGACATCAGGCGAAGATACGGTTGTTCTGGCGATTCCCTCCGCCCCGTTTTCGGCTATTATCACATTGTACCCGGCACTTTCCAGACTGATCTGAAGATACCTTCGTATCTGAATCTCATCATCCACAACGAGAATCAATCCTCCCTCCTTCATTAATCCTCCTCCCGCAGGGTACTCTGCTCAAGCGGCAGAGAAACAACAAACAGGGCACCGTTCGTATTTTTTTCTCTCAATGCAATCGTGCCCTTGTGAATCTCGGCAATCTCTCTGCAAATGGACAGACCCAGTCCGAGACCGCCTTTCTTGTTTCCCTTAGCCCGGTAAAATTTTTGAAAAATCTTTTCCCTTTCGTTACCGGCTATTCCCGGACCATTATCGCTGATACTGAATGTGGTATTAACTTCGTCCTGCTCAATTTTCAATTCTATGTTTCCGCCTGCATGCGTGTACAGAGCTGCGTTGTATAACAGATTGGTGAGAAGCTGCTCCATTAATCCAAAATCGAATTTCACCATTGTTACCGAAGATTTGACCGAGTAGATGAAGTTATGGTTTTGAAGATATTTCTGAAGTTTTCCCGTAACCACATTCACCAGATCAGAAACATCATGCCACTCAAGATTCAGTGTAAGTCGGCCGCTTTCTATTTTTATTGAACCGAGAAGATTATCCACCACCCGGTTCAGACGATCAGATGACTCAATAATATCATTTGCGAACAATGTTCTGATTTCACCGTTGCTGATCAGCGCTTCAT
>JAEWVL010000306.1 GCA_023396665.1 Spirochaetota bacterium | reverse complement strand
GGCACATATAACTATTTGCACCTTGTGCCGGAAATCGAGTCCGTGATTCATCTCGGTTGCCAGTAGCATCGTGTCGACGTGAGAAACAAGATAGGAGATATCGCTCTTTTTTATGCCGTGATGGTAGATTGTAGCAGCGGCAGTCTGCTCGCTTTCCATAAACAGCGGAGGGAGAAAGGCTAAAGCCAAACCCCTGTGTCCTGACAGGAACACAAGGGACAATAACAGTGCGAATAGCGCCATTAATGCGACAGGAAACACTTTTTTCATTCGTCAAGTTTCAAAACAAACCCGCTCAAGCGCAAGAAGATTATGAGCGGGGTAAAAAACGCTTAGCGCTCCACTATCTTGATAAGTTGCTCCACTGTTTCCTTGATAATGGGATCAGTCGAACGCTCGCAATAGACGGAATACTGCATGGGAGGTGTAATCACGGTGTTATACAGCTTATAGTAATTTGTTTTGAAAATCAGATCATAGGCGCCGTCTTTTCTTCCGAAAAAGAATTCGCTCATTATCGTAGAAGGCTTGTCCGGATCATACAGTTTCACCGTATAACCGTGACGGTATTTGTATATATCGCTGCCTTTTTTCAGTTTCTCAACCAGACTGGGCAGTGAACGCATCTTGTATGCGTAATTGTCTGTAAACGCCTTACCCGAAATGATTTCGCGCTTCATAGCCGCCATTTCCGAAAAAAGGTCACTGGTGGTTTTTTGCGGTCGGGTATTCTTTTGCAGTTCCGGGTAATACTCATACACCGAATCGATCGTATTGTCGGCACCCGCATCCTGCAATACTACAATTTTCTTCTCGGCGCCGACAAAATCTCCGATTATGATACTTGTCTCATTCTCAATGCTCTGGAGCAGAAAATAATTTCGAAAATCTTTTGTCACCGGCAACAGTCTTACTTTCTCCGGAGTAAGCTTTTCCAGGGCGAGATCCGAGCTGGCCGAAGTGTCGGCGTAAACGGAAAATACGGCAACAAAAAGCAAAATAATCGTCAGCACTGATAATAATCTGGAAACGACTGAGCATTTTTTCATTTCTCACATCCTGTAAAGAATCTTCAGGCCGGCCGCAAAAAACACACTTTCTTATTTACAAAACGAAAATGCCTTTTTCACGCCTTTGCCCCCGTGGAAGCATCGAAAATCATTTTTCGAGCTTTTACCGCCGTTTTGAGACATATTACAATAAATGCAGTACTTACCATTCAATAAAGTAATTCAGTAAAACCATTTCAACACAAGTCACGAAATTCATCTCTCGCACAGGCCGCTAACAACAATATAAGACGAAAAACTAAAAAAACAACTTAGTTCTCGCACTTAACGTATTAATTAACGATCGAAACATAAAATATATTCTTGTCAAAAGCGGCATACTCAAAAAAGCAGCGCAAAATGAGAAAATAAGCGATGAAATCAGCTTAAAGCGGCGAAGATACATCCCTTCGAAAACCGTAAAGAAGCCGCCGCGGAAATTCTTTGCATTTATCACGGCATGAGTAAGAACAATATCGCTCTCGTATTCCAGAGCGGTACGGCTGTCCTCGTACAGGGCCCGGGCGCTAATCGTATATTCCCCCGGCGCAAGATTCGCAAGCTCTACGCGGGTCTGCGAAGTGATCTCCTCGCTTATTCCCAACTCTGCTATTGAGTAAATTATCTTCTTTAGCGACACATTTTCACCTGACAAACCGAAATCGAGTCTGAGCACAGAGCCGTCATAGTCGGTATTGATCGACAGAACTCCCCGTGCAATGCCGGCAACATCCACTTTCTCACCGAGCAAGGCAGCCAGTTCTCCGCTTCTTCCTCGCTGAAGGCTTTTCGTATCTTCATCTGAAATGCTCCGTGCAACCTTCTCGTAATCGATATTTTGAAAAGACCCTTCCTCTCCGACAAGAAGCTCAAAGGTGCCGATTCGCCCCGGTTTACCCGCCTTATCGACAGCCCGCACCGAAAAGAAATAGCGCCCCCGGGAGAGATTGTTGAAGGACACCGATAGATTCTCGGTATATTTCTCGGGTGTAAGAACCTTGTCTTTTGACAGCGTATAATGATACCCTTTCAGGCGATCGGTACCGGAGATCGTCCAGGAAAACGCGGCATTGGGGTTGAGGGATGCTTTTCCGTCCTTGTGGGTATCGGAATTTATTTGCGGTGTTTCAAGAAGACCGGCACTGACCATCAGCGGGTAGTGAAACGTACGACTGTAATTACCTGCTTTATCGATAGAACGTATATGAAAATACGAGATACCGTCAGGAAGCAGGGGTATACGCTCATAGGTCTCATGTGCCTCGCGATTTTGCACGGTAGGATTGAAAAAACGCTCTTTGTTTACGATGGTTGCATAGCCCGCGATACCCGAATCATCCGGCTGCGCTTTCCAGTGCAACTCGGCAGTGGAAAAATTCGACCAGGTACCCTCGGGATGAGTGGGAGATTGCACCAGCGGCACAGACACGGAGATATCGTTGCGTGCAAACTGAATACTTCCGCCCTCGATCCAGCCGCAGAAGATTCTTTCTCCCACACGGAAACTTATCGGAAGGGCGGCTTCGGCACCCTCTTTTGACATGAACTGCGGCGGTGAGAAGCTGAGAGTCTGCAGATCAAAGACAGCGGTCGAAACACGACTGTTTTTATCTCTTGAATCCAGCCAGAACAGATGTATCCCCCCGCCAAAACGCTGCAGTGAGGGCAGAAAACAGTTTGTATTGGTAGTAAAAACCGTCTCACCCTGGGTCCAGACCATACCGCCGTCGAGGCTTCGGCTGAGTCTGATTTTCCAGTTTCCCCCCTCGTTACTCTGATAAACACAGTAGAGCTCGGAACCTGACGCGAGCAAAACAGGACTGCTCTCATCTGCAT
>JAEWVL010000210.1 GCA_023396665.1 Spirochaetota bacterium | reverse complement strand
GTATTTATGGAAAGATGCGGCAAAACTGGCGGTTGGTTAATATAATGTTGACAAATACCCTGCACAGTAGCATAATTAACAAATGATATTTACCGAGTTGTCTCCATTTAAGAAGTTCTTAAAATCTGAAGAAGTGCCCGGTGAGGTCATTTCTGATTTGAAGAATGAACTTACTGCCAATCCTCAAAAAGGCGATACGATTGCCGGTACCGGTGGTGTAAGATAAGTAAGAATTCCTTTAAAGGATAAAGGTAAAAGCAGCGGGGCAAGGGTAATCTATCTTTATATTCAGCTGGTACATGAGATATTTCTTATCACCGGCTATTCGAAAAATGTTCAGGTAGATTTGACTTCAGATCAAAGGAAAAAGATCAAATTGCTTGTAAATAAACTTAAAGACTCTGTTAAGGGTGAACTCTTATGAGAAATATCGGAAATGAAATAATTGATGGCTTGGAAGAGGCCCTTATGCTTGTAGAAAAGCGAGGCAGAAAAGCCAAAGAGTTTTCGAAAGATAACGTGTCAGTCAAACCTGTCATCTCGTACACTTCTGCGAAGATCAAAAGCTTTCGTGTTCGATTGGGTATGTCCACCTCTGTATTTGCAAAACTTATCGGTGCAACGGCCAAGACTGTACAGTCCTGGGAAAGCGGTACAAGAGTACCGGGTAAAACGGTACAACGCTTTCTGAATGTTCTTGAGAAACATCCCGATATTGCAAAAGACTATATTGTGAAAAAATAGGAAAAACGGGCAGGGCTTCCCCCCGCTCCACCAATAACCACAGAGGCCTTGCATCCATGAATATCTACGGCGGCACAAAATACTCGTATGCAGAAGAGGATCGTCTGACCAATGCGCTTTTGTCGCTTTTTGAGCTTTCGGACAAAACGATTCTCACATCGTTTCTGGCACACCTGAAGGGGAGCGGCTTTGACAGCGGCAGTTTTTCGTTCGAAACACAGGTGCCCTATTATGATGAGGGCTCAAGGCCCGACGGCCGTATCGCATCGGGTAACACCGCGGTAATAACAGAAAACAAGCGTCATGAAAATCTTGATAGGGCGCAGCTGCGCCGGCATATCCGGGGCATGATCAAATATGAGACGTTAGAGCACAAGTATCTGCTGTGTCTGTCGAATGACACGCTTGCGCCGTCGTGGTTACCTGAGATGAAAGACGAAGGGGTGATTCCGCTTTTTTTCTCGTGGAGCGATATGTTCCGTTTTCTTGCCGAAGTGCGTACCGGCTGCTCCGTAAGTGCGTTTCTTATAAGTCAGTTTACCGGGTATCTCGGTGATCTGGGGTATTCATATTATGAGAAGCAGGGGATAGACGAAATCATACAGAAGTGTGCCGCAATTATAGACACTCCGGGTGAGGATGATACCTTCAGTGTTAACCATCGCAATCTGCTGAAAAAGATGACTGCTATGATCAACGCCGAATCGGGTGAACGCTTCAGCTGGAAGTACCGGATACTCGATTCGGAGAAATACAAGGCCTTCGATCTGATCAGTGCTTTCTCCTCGTCGATCGACGAACAGCTGTTTGCCCATTTCGAGCTGTATTGTGACAGGACAGCCCGATTCTGTATAAAATATTATGGAAAAAAAGAACGGGGCTATGCCGCCCGTTTTCGAAAGATGCGTCACGACAAATGGCACTATGAACAGGTGGATGAGCTTAACTTTGAATACTGGCGCGAGCTCGACACCGAAGAGCTTGCCGGAGTGCTTTCGGATGACGAGGAAGTCATGCAAAAAGCGGTGAGAGATTTTGTGAAAGTACTGCGCTCGGCCGTCGGCGCTCATAAGGCGTAAAGACCGATTCGCAGCCCGGCGGTAAAAATTTTATCCTCTTTGTCCGCGAACAGAGCTCCGATCAGTTCGACCGTTCTATGGGTTTTGTCAATCTGGGAGCTGTCAGTATTGAAACTCATTCCGGTTCTCAGCCAATGAATATCACATGGCGTCTTGATGCTCCTATCCCCCCGTATTTATGGAAAGATGCGGTAAAACTGGCAGTTGGGTAATGTAATCAGAAAGGAAACAGCGGGGTGCGAGGGGGAGGGCAGAAAGACTATACCTCCTTGCAGGCAGATTCTCGCAATTACTGCGTGCAAAAACCGATTGACGATAGCAGGCTTCGATGCAATACTATGACCAGGTACAGGTTCACAGTTATGAATGATTCTAAGTTTCTATTTGATACTCAAACACCTTTGGGATTCCGGGTTCACGTAAGTGAGAATTATTAGAACATCATCGTAACAATAAAACACCCGGTTATGGTAAATCATCTGACTGAGGTAATAGAAGCTATATCCGACCCTGATGAGGTGCGGCAAAGCAGGTCAGACCAAAAAGTATATCTGTTTTATAGACAAACAGGGGGCTGTCGATGGATCTGCGCGGTAGCCAAAAATGATAATGGTGAGGGATTTTTAATAACAGCATATCCGGCTGATGCGATAAAAGAGGGGATTACAATATGGAAAAAGTGAAAGTATATTATGACAAAACCGGCAATACGCTGACAGTCTGGTTCGGTGATTCACAGCAGGAGTACATCTGTGAAGAGACCGGAGATGAGGTTATTTTGAT
>JAEWVL010000134.1 GCA_023396665.1 Spirochaetota bacterium | reverse complement strand
AAAAAAAAACCGAAACAATCGTTATCTGTTATCATCTCGTATTGCCGCTTTAACGAATACGGATACTGCTATAAAAAACAACAGAGCATCACGGCAGATCTTATAATAGAGAAAAAGGCAACAGTTCTCGCTTCTCTTGCTGCGCTTGATCTTAAGGACAAAGGCAAGAGGGATGCTTTCGTCGCCTCGATCATATCAAAAGGAATTTGATTTGCCGGTATCCGAAAAAAGCCTGAAAAGCTCCATTTTGTTGCAGACATTTACTTTGTTATAAATATTATTCAAATGTGTTTCGACAGTCCTCTCTTTAATGTCCAGATGCTGCGCTATTTCTTTGTTCGTATAGCCTGTTATTGCAAAGAAGATCAGTTCGATTTCTCTGGAAGTTAGCCGATACAGTTTTTTAAAATAGTGATAACCCCGGTTTTCTCTGGAAACTATCAGTATTGCTTCAAAATCACCGAATGAATCATATACTCTTGAAAGGTTGCTGTCGGTGATCAGCGCATCGGGTTGGCAGTTGTATACAATAGAATTCGCGATCGATTCGGTATCCCCCCGCATAAGCCCTGAAATTTCACTGAAAAAAGTTTCTGAATTCTCAATGAGTGACAAAAAGGATATGTCTTTCAGGTTATCCGGCTTCTTATTAAAAAGAGTTGCCCCATATGAATTGATATAAATCACTCGCAGATCCGGTTTAAGAATTATTACGAGTTCTTTGATATGTGAGAGCACAAGTTGTGCTATGTCTTTCACATTGAAAGACATCAGTTTATATCTGGTAATCGAATAAAAAACGGAAAACAGAAAGAGTGCAAAAAAATAGGGTGTCAGCAGGGGCATTTCATAAAAATCAAGTTGGGGCAGAATCATCAGAAAAATAAAACCGGAAACGAAAGCAAAGATAATTCCGCTCATGATCGTTATCGCCTGCAATTTCAGTTTTCTTGACACAGAGTGTTTGACAACGGAGTAAAGATAATATATCATACTAAGCATAATGGTACTCAGTAGCGGAGAATATAAAAGAAACCAGAATTTTGGGCGGATGAGTTTATATACCCAAAGGCTGTTTTTATCGTAAACATTCAATAAACTTGTCCGTTGATGAACGACAAGAGCAAAAATTATACATGACCAAACAAGCAAAACCGTCCAGAGAACCGGGTTGGTTTTCTTTTCAGAGAAACGAATACAATAATAAAGAGAAAAGAGAAGAAAAATGATAAGAAAAATGTTGTAGATAGATTGCAGATAAAGAGCGGTGTCGGCATTTACCGAAAACTGAATGATAACGGTAAAGACAATAACGATATTAAGGAGCAGCGCATCTATAAAAAATGATCGGTTAAGTGGTGATGTCTTGTCTTTGATTAAAATGTAAAAACCAAGCACTAGACAGGCCGTGAAGATCATTGCGAGCGATGCGATGTATATGATTTTTATCATAATACCGTTTTGATAGTGTTTCGAGAAATATACTGAACGACTGGCATAAGACGTTCAATTTGGTCGGCTGTCAAGCCTGATAGCATTGCAGCTGTGGCAATTTAGACAGGCGGTCATTTATCGAAACAACATGACGTAACAATCTGTAACTACTACTGGAGACAACATGGCTATAGTAAGAAAGATAGAAAATGGAAAGAGCACTCTGTTCGTACTGATTCACGGGCAGGAAGGGGGCAAAGAGGATTGGCTGGAGAAAGACGGCTATTCGAAAGGCGGTAATTGCAGTGCCCTTTTGGAGCAGCTTGGCTATTCCTGGCTTGCGACTGACTTATACGGACACGGGGATTACAAGGCGGACGAGTCAGACTTTGACTGTACGGAGATTTCTGACGAGTATTGGGAGAAATTTATTGATCGATCGGTGGCGAAAATCATTCACGAGCTCGATCTTGTTAAGGATGAATTCGAAGATATTTCGATAATCTCCTATTCAGCGGGAGGATCTGTTGCGGTAAAACTTCTCGAAAAAAATACGATATTTCCCGTTAAAGAAATACACATGGCGGCTCCAATACCTGACAGCGAGAATGATGACGAATATTCACTGCACAACAATCTGAATCTTTTTCGTGATCTCAAGGTGTACATGTACAGCGGTGTTTATGACGAAGAGGTTGACCATGAAGAGGTTGAGTGCGTTTTTGATGAAATCGAGAGCGTTAAAAAACGTCTTAATGTCTATGAAGCCGGACATTCTTTACCGTTTATGTGGATTAAGGATCTTGAAATTAATCTGACAGAAGAGTTATCCACAACTTATTAATACTTGTGTATAACTTCTTGTTTTGACCTTGCGAGGTATACGGCCGCTTGTGATAAGCGGCCGTATTTTATTCAGCTGTTGATCTGCGAATCGACAGGAGCTGGATCATCAGGATACAAATGCTTTTTTATCCCTGGAACAGATCAGATAAACAGTATCTCTTGCGGATTTAACGGAAGTGGTTACGCCCCCGCCGGGTTGTACCCACTGCCCCGCCATGTAAAAATTCTTAAGACCGGGCAGCTCTTTTTTGATGCTCATCATCATTGTTTTCGGAGTTATCATCCAGCCTTCGAAAGTACCAATACGGTTACCGGTATAGCGTTCGTAGGTCAGCGGTGTTGCGATATCTGTCATTTCAATGTCTGCCTTTATTCCGGGGTATACAGTTTCGAGTGCATCAATAAGTATTGCCGCAATGCGTTCTTTCTCGGCTTTATATGCGGGGGGATTCGTGTGCAATTTTTTCCAGTACCCGTAATCAGATGTATACATGATTTCGAGCAAGGATTTTCCTTCTGGTGCAAGTGTTTTATCGAAACAATAGTGTTTGATGCCGAGTTTAGCGTAAGATTTCCCTTCAATGGTTATCGGTTTATCAAGAACGTGTATTCCCAGGTGCGGTTCATTGGAAAGGTCACGTCTGATTCCGATTGCCAGAGTGAAAAAAGGCTGAAACATCGGCATCTTTTGATACATTGCTCGAATTTTTCCATTTACAAAACGAGCATCGAGCATGTTGAAAATGGTTGTTTGGCCGTCTGCTGTCGAGATTACAATATCAGCCGGGTGTTCTGTGTCATCAGAAAGTTGAATGCCGACTGCCCTGCCCTTATTGTGAATGATTCTTTTCACCCGTTTGTTGTAATTAATGCTTCCGCCCAGAGAGAGATACTTTTTCTCTATCGACTTACTGAAACAAAGAGATCCGCCTATCGGGTAACCGGCACTGTTAGAATTGTACCATGAGAGAAAAAAGAGAAAAGCCATGAAGGCGAAATCGGGAAAATTAAGAACCTCTGAAATACCTTCACGCAGATAGGGACTCTTGAATCGCGTAGCGTATTCTTTCAGCGTCATTTTTCCGTATTGTTTAAATTCTTTCATCACCGGTTTCATTGATTTCATGAAATTAATGAAATCAGAGAGTTTCATTAGTTCGCGGGGTTTGTCATAATCCAGATTAAAGGTTGAGAATTTTTTGATTAGCTGGGTAAGCTTGTCTATTTCCGCTTCATCTTCAGGTCCCAGCTGTTTCATGTGTGCATTGAGTTTGTCCGCGTTATTGTAAAAAATGAAAGTTTTCTTTTCGCCTTTGACGGAAGGATGGGCGATTTCAATCCGGCAGAATTCATCGGGATAAACAAATTCCCTGCCCTCGACGGCTCCGACCTCTTTCAGGTAACGATGGAATGGATGCTTTTCGCTGGAACCCACGAGAAAATGAATGCATCCATCTACCGTGTATTCGCCACGTTTCCATGATGTGCAAAGACCGCCGGGAAGTGAATGCATTTCGAAAATTTCTGTGTCATATCCATTGAGGCGGGCGTAGATTCCGGCGGAAAGCCCGGCGATACCGCCGCCGATAATAATGATCTTTTTTGACATAGTGATCTCCTTGTAATTGAATCGACTTTTTGTGACACGATTTGCATTGGCTGGCAGGTGCGTAGCACCGACCAGCCGCAAGGGAACAGACCTGAATACGTTGCGTGTTGCTTAATCTAGATTAACGGTAGTTAACATCCGCTTACTGTTGAATGTCGAGAAGCTCCTTGATAAACTTTTTCGATCCGGGGCCGCCCATCTGTCCTTCTGATCGGACACAGACCCCGTCAGTTGTACGAACCCAGAAAAACATGCTGAAAAAGCTTGCGGGGACGCCCGCAGCCGAAATTCTGATCTTCTGCGCTTCACCGGTCGTATTACCGTATGTGATAGTTTCTTTTTCCATGCGGGTCAGAGTCATTTTATAGGCTTTCAGGTTGTCTGGGTTTAGAGTCCAGAAATTCATTGTCTCCTTGCCGGATTGATAGAAGCCGCTTACGCCGAAATCAAAAGAAGCAAAAAAAGGATTGTTATCCACCTGTCTGATGACGGAAACACTCTTGCTGCCTTTAGTGCTTTGAACGATAAGCTGTTTGTCACGCTTCTCGACATCCAGTGTGTAGCCCTTCCCTTTTGTCATGTGCCAACACAGAGTATAATTATTTTCATCAAGAATAATGGAATGTACTTCGCCGGTTTCGGTGTCGGTGCAGGCAATGCTTGTATTGCGTGAGTCGGCAACATCAGAGACAACAGCCTTTTGAGTGTAGTTGGTTTTTGCGCTGGAAACGGAATAAATAAAGTCTCGTGCCGTTGCGTTCGTTGAGTTCAGAATGAGCAGCGCAACAATTGTTATCCTGATTTTGTTCATGTGAAAGTCTCCTCTTTTTCGCCCGATAAGGGCAATAGCAGATATTTTTATTCGGATTGTGCTGAAATAATTTCCATGGTAATCAGTAGCCGGCATTGCTTTCTTTCCAGAAACGTATCATCTGTTTTCCGTACTTCATTGAAATTCTGTTAAGATAGGCGGTGATTCCGGGATATGCATAGGAGTCGGGAAATAGTTCTTCGGGAAGAGGGGGTTCGCTGGAATGGACATGAGTGATATAGAGAACCCAGACAATAGCGATACGGAAAAAAATATCACAATCAGATCCGTCATTTTCGTTTATGAATGTGCGGATATCTGTAAAGAAGCTGTCAAGAAAACGTATCCGTTCGGGAATTTTCCATGAATTGGAAATTCGTGATAGATCTTCTTTATCGATTGTTTTGACACGGAAAAGAAATACGTTATCGGCAATTTGATACTCTTTAAGAGAATTACGAAGTTGTTTTTCATCGATTGCGATGTTGATATAGGCGTTTTGGGCAAAACGTACGAAACCGTAATATTGCAGAAGAGATCGTGTCTGTATCCTTTCCTTTTCCTGGCTTTTTTCGAAAGAAAAAACCGCAATCGAGTAACCACGCGTCTGAATTTTTTTTCGTTTCTGAAAATTAGTCATCACCTCAAGTTGCATCGGTGAAACCCGGTAACGGGTTGTTTTTCCGCTGATCTCGGAGAAAACAATGCCCTCTTTTTTCATTCTTGATAGTGTTGTTCTTACAGTACCCCTTGATACACCGAAATTGTCTCCAAATGTGTAAAGAAAATCCAGTGTAGCATAAGGAATGCCGGGGACATGAAATTTCTTCAGTGAATCTGGATACATCATCGGGAAATGAAGCAGTTCATTTGCGGCTAAAGGGTACTTTTGCAAGAGTGTTTTCATTGGTTACAATCTAAGTAATAAGTATTATGTTATATGTAACAAGCCTTAGTATTTTGTCAAATATAATTAATGCATCGCTAGTGATTATCACAGGGACAAAGCTGGTTTCGATGCTCAGTTGTAGATTTGCTTTGATTTTGACCGGAAACAGTCAGACCTTTTTTTAGCAAGCTATTGGAAAAAAATGCCGATCAAATGAAGAAGGGTAATAG
>JAEWVL010000078.1 GCA_023396665.1 Spirochaetota bacterium | reverse complement strand
TTTCCGTTCAACCAACTGCCGAGATTTTTCCAGAGCGCCTGTCTTTTGTTTTCAAAATTAGCATAACAAACATCATAGCCGGTACTTACAGTTTCGTATAGCCGGGGGATAAAAGCGGGATCATGTTGCAGATCATCATCCATGATTACCACGTATTCGCCTCTGGCCTGACGCAGACCCGCCATGAGAGCGTTATCCTGTCCCGCATTTTTCCGTAGATTAATACCGATGATGTTTTTGTTCTTTTTGCAGATAGAACAAATGACACTCCAGCTCTTGTCAGGGCTGCAGTCATTCACAAGAATAAGTTCGTAATTCCTGAGTGTGCCGTCAATCCTTCTCGCAAGTTCCTCAAGACAGTCCTGACTTTTGTATACGGGAACAACTATCGATATTTTTATCATAATCAATCCAGTCTTTTATAAAACGTTGTTTTATCTACTTGCTTGTCGAGTTGATAATGTTCGTTTACATAATTATACAATTTATCTCTGTATGAATTCTGTATAGTGTTCCCATAATCGGTAGCTCTGTTAAATTCCTTTCCTGATATATCAATGATTATCTTTGGTCTGTTTTTGTTCATGTCGTGATAAAAATAGTCCCATGATTCATTGATCCTGTATTTGTCAGAATGAATGGCACGTTTGTCAAACAGCTGTTCCATCGAGTAAATGAACCTCACTGCCGGCTTATACTCCGCAAAACAATCATAGCCTCGGTGAACATTATACACGTAAATAAAATCTTTCTGTTTGTCCAGATTTGCTTCAAGATATCGTTTAACTTCTTCTATTTCGTTTCTTTTCGTTTGCAATTTGTTATATGATGAAACCTTCCGTCCAATTTCATAGTTAAAGACAAAGAATATCTGAATAAGAAAAAGGGGGATAACTAACGACAGGAGCAGTATCTTTTTCACTTTTCCGATAGCAGTAATTCGTTCTTTGTACCTTGCATAGACGACAAATAGTCCCTGAAAGGAAAAAATCATGGCAGGAATGAAGAAAAACAGATTGTACCTTTTCACGTATTTTCCGTCAATCATGGCGGCAACAAAACATATCAGCAACCACAACAGCAAAAATAGGTTCGCATCTTTTTTACACTCTTTCTTTTTAATCAGGTCATAAAGCTGAAAAACAAAAAAAACAAACAAGAGTCCCAATTGATATCGTATGAGAGAAACAATTTTTCCCGCAGGCATGACTATATAATTTAAAAGTGATATTTTATCAGAATAGGCTCTTGATTTGAAAAGATATTGAAAAACAAAATCCTCCCAAACACCCAGCCTGTGAATCACAAATAGTGTCAGCAAAACCGGAAGCAGATAACCAAGTGCCGTTATTAAAGTTAATGTGATCATTTTTCTGCTGAAGCCGTGTTTGACCAGATAGTAGAAACCCGGAACGAGTATAAACGGATAGCTTCTCTGGTTTGTCATGATGGAAATTCCGAAAAATAGTCCCATACAAAAAAGAAAAACGGTCTTCTGTTTACGAACAAACAGTGAAAAAAAGAAAATACCGATAATACCGTAGGTATAGGTCATGACGGTATTGTGCGAAAGCATATAATCGCTTATAGCCCAGAAAAAACTCCCGATGATCGCCAATCGCTCATCATCATAGAAGTTCCTGATTGCAAAAAAGAGAAACGCAGTCGAAAGAAATATATAAAAAGTCAAGGCGACACGTAAGGTGACCGGTGTCAAATCTCCGCTGATCACATGAAATGCCGCAAAAGCAAAATATCGCAATGGACCCTTGAAGTGAGCTATCTCTTTGTATATGAGTTGGCCTTCGGCGATATGCCTGCCGATGGTACAGAAGGGAACTTCATCGCTTTCACCCAGAGGAACAAAGATGGGTATCCGGACGGCAAATACGAAAAGGAACAGTGCAAGTAGTATCAACAGCGTTCTGTAATTGACATTACGATAAAATGCCCCCCACAAACCGGGACGTATAGCATCCATCATTAACTCCTCTCAATCCTGGTGAGTATTTCTTTCGCACAGATGCGGAATGTATCAGATTTTGAGCATGTACATCAGGCTTCGTCTTTCTGAAGAGAATACAGTAAGATGCCCGCTGCAACCGAAGCATTGAGCGAAGAGACATGACCTTTCATCGGAATTGAAACGGTATAATCACACTTCTCCTCCGTCAAACGCCGCATTCCCTTACCCTCGCTGCCGATGATGCATGCGGCCGGACGGATACCCGATATCGACCGCATCGGTGTCGTGGCATGATCGCTGGTGCCGATCACCCAGAATCCGATTTTCTTGATTTTATCGATAAACTGCGCCAGATTCTGTACCTGCTCCACAGCGATAAAAGCTGTTGCACCGGCGGCGGTCTTGATTACCGTTTCGTTTATCGGGCAGGAATTATCTTTCGTAATAACAACGCCGTCACATCCCAAAGCCTCAGCTGATCGTATAATCGCTCCGAGATTATGCGGATCGCTGATTTGATCAAGAATAATAATTGAGCCGTTTCGTTTCGCAACAGCTTCAAAATCGATTCCTTTTTTAAGCGGGGTTTGATGCAACTCGAGAACAATGCCCTGCGCATTATCACCGAAACGTCGTAAGAAATCATTTTTCTGCACTGTGATCACCTTTATTCCTTTCGATTTCGCGATCACAAGAGCTTCATCGACGGGTTTTCCGGAAGCCGATGAAGAAACAATCAACTGCCGTATCCCGGCTTCTTCCCCCCTGAGATATTCCAGGACTGGATTTCTACCCGATACCGTTCTCGTCTCCACAGCTGACCCGCCTTATACAATACATTTTTTTACCCGTGAACCAGGGTTTTCCGTTAGCAGTTTGCTGAAAAACAGCAAACTGCTAAGCGGTACATGGATGTACCG
>JAEWVL010000034.1 GCA_023396665.1 Spirochaetota bacterium | reverse complement strand
CCCATACGTACAACGAGATCATTCCTGAGGGCATGTGTTTGGGCGATAAACTCATCAATTTTCTCCACGAAACTCAACTGTCATATTCGAAAATGTATTTTTTTTGCTCGAGTGAGCTAAGAGTATTTGACAAATGAAAGGGCCTGCCGTAGAAACACAAATAATGTGACATAATAATGGTTCTATCGACTTCTCTTGTTTTCACTGTTTGTCAAGGCCGGAAAGAATCTTTTTTGTGTGCCGCTTCTGCGAAGTTGATCGATACCGGGCGCTTAATCGGGTTGCCTATAGTTAGTAGCGTGCAGTCGACCCGTGCCGGGAAAGTCGTAATACGGAAAACTGATGAATAAAACAATAATGATTATCGGAGGGGGACTTTTACAGGTACCCCTGATACGAACGGCAAAAGAGATGGGACTGCAGGTGATCGTAACCGATTATAATGCAGAGGCTCCCGGACTTGTCTATGCGGATATTCCCGTCATCATGAGCACGCGTGATGTTGACGGCTCTGTTCGTATTGCGAAGAAGCAGCATAAATGCACTCCGATCAGCGGCGTTTTAACTTCGGGTACGGACGCTTCAATGACCGTTGCCGCCGTTGCGAACGCTCTGGGCCTTCCTGGTATCAAGTTCGAGGATGCCGAAGCCGCGACGAATAAAATCAAAATGCGTACCCGATTCAAGCAGCACCATGTACCATCTCCCGAATTTGCTCCGGTCTGGTCACTGGCCGAGGCCAAAGACGCCTGCCGAAAACTGGGACTTCCGCTTGTGATTAAACCGGCCGACAACATGGGTGCGCGCGGTGTCATGTGTATCGATAACAAGAATATGATTTCAGAGGCTTTTCACGGCGCAAAGGCGGCATCGCCCTCCGGTGAGCTCATCATCGAGCGTTTCATGGAAGGGCCTGAACTATCGATCGACTCGATTGTCTTCGAGGGCGAGGTGACTTTCACGGGAATTGCCGACCGTATAATCGAGGATCATCCCTACTTCATCGAGAAGGGGCACACGATGCCGTCGATGATGGATACGGAGATCATAGATGAGGCAAAACGGGTAATGTGCGCCGGCATAAAAGCGCTGGGCATCACCCATGGCTTTGCAAAAGGCGATATAAAAGTTACTCCCGAAGGGGTAAAGATCGGAGAGCTTGCGGCGAGACTTTCGGGCGGATTCATGTCCACACATACTTTTCCCTATTCGACGGGGGTTAATCTGATGAAAGCGGCGATTGAAATATCTCTCGGGCTTGAGCCGGGCAATCTGGAACCGGTGAAAAATCTTGTCTCTATTGAGCGGGCGATAATTACCCCTCCCGGAGTGGTGAAAGACATAAGCGGCATCGACGAGGCGAAAGGGGTCGCGTATATAAATGACATCTTTCTCAACGTGGTTCCCGGCGATCAGATTATTAAACCGAAGTCGAATGTCGACAAGGCCGGTCATATTATTGCGACGGCTCCGACGCTGGCATTGGCCGAAAAAGCTGTCGAAGAAGCGAAAAAAAAGATAAGGATAACTATAACATCCGAAGACGAGCTCAGTCTGCCGCTCGTATATGCCCGTGCCAGGGAGAAATTCAACAAGGCCTGCGTTGTCTGCCGTGAATGCGACGGGGTAAATTGCGCTTCGGGTGTGCCCGGCATGGGTGCCGTCGGCAGCGGAGAGTCTTTTGTGAGAAACATCACGTCGCTGCGCGAATATCGCGTTATGACCCGGCTGATTCATACGGTGAACGAACCTGATACATCGGTCGATTTTTTCGGATACAAGCTCTCTATTCCGGTCATTGCCGCACCAATTACCGGAGCGGTGACCAATCTGAACGGCGCAATTGAGGAAATGCAGTATGCGAAGGCCGTTGTGAACGGCTGCGCCTCGATTGGTTCGCTGGGTATGGTGGGCGACGGCGCAACCCCCGAGAAATACCTGTTGGGGCTCGAGGCGATTCGACTTGCCGGCGGCAGGGGGATACCGGTCTTCAAGCCGAGAAAGAACACAGAAGATATTCTGGTCCGCTTTGAAAAGGCGCGCGAGGCGGGCTGTCCCGCGGTGGGGATGGATATAGATGCCGTCAGTTTTACCACCATGGACAAGAAGGCGCAGGGAACCGCCGCGCGAGATTGCGATGAACTCTCAGACCTGGTAAAAAAAGCCGGCCTTCCGCTGATTCTCAAGGGAATAATGTCGGTAGAAGATGCGCTTCTGGCAAAGAAAGCGGGTGCGGCGGCTATTATTGTTTCCAACCACGGCGGGCGTGTGCTTGATTACATGCCCGGCACTATGGATGTTCTTTCAAAAATTCGCGAGGCGCTGCCCGATATGCTTATCATTGCCGACGGAGGTTTTCGCAGCGGCCTGGATGTACTCAAAGGCATTGCCGCCGGAGCGAATATCATTTCAATCGGACGTCCGGTTTGCATAAGTGCCGTCGGAATGCATGAAAAAGGCGTTCAGCTGTATCTTGAAACAATAAAAAAAGAACTTATGAAAGCCATGGTTTTGACCGGAAGTGCTTCTGTTTCGGCTGTGTCAGAGAAAATTCTGATTCGCCCGCAGAAATAACCGGGAGCAGAGAATAATCAGCGTTCCTGTCTTCAGGATTTGGTTTTGCATTGCAATTGTACGGGGTTCGGGTTGAGAATAGAATCCCGATACATATAATACTGCTTTTGTTTCCCTTAAAGTATCCCCCCGCCGAAAAAGGCAGGAGAGCCGAGAATCGGTAAAGGCTCTTTGGCAAAATCACATTGAAAAATTACACAGTTGCGATATAATAGTATGATGGAACCGGATCTGAAGACACTTCAGCTAATGATTGAACAAAGCGACAACTTTATCGGCTTGCTCTCTTCCGAGGGGCTTGTTCTGTATGCGAACAGAAGCGCTCTCGAGTTTCTTGAAACAAGTAAAGATGACGTTCAGGGTAAGAAACTTTGGGATTGCATATCCGTTTTGGACGATTACGGCAAACACAGTATTAAACAGGCTTTCTCAAATGCGCTTGCTGACGGAAAAGCGCGTTTTGCGGGTGTGCACAGAAAAAAAAACGGTGAGAAGGCCTTCGTCTCTCTGCTCATGCATCAGATTTTTAATGAAGCAAACGAAGAGATAATGGTGATGGTGGAAGCGACAGCAGTCGTGAAGTTGAAGATGGGGAAAGGTGCATCTACACGACAAGGTGACTCGTCTTCAGCAGGGAAAGAATCTTCGCTTCGCAACGCTCTGTTACTCGAGAATCTGTATGATACGATTCTGTTTCTGAATCAGGACATGATCGTTGTTGACGTGAGAGCGGGAAAGAAAAGCTCTCTGTTTCTAAACGATTCGGCTTCCTGCGATACAAAATTGGATGAAATACTGAAAGATCCCTCACTTGTCGACAGGATCTATGAAGCCGAGGCTAAATGCTCTCACCCGTTTGAGGTACAGAGTTTTGAATACTATCTTGTGAACGATGCGCATCATTGCTACTACGAAGTGAGTGTAGCCTATATTCCGACAGGTGAAATCGTGGTAAGCTTTGGCGACAACGCGGAGAGAAAACGCTTGCAAGCCAAAAACATCGAGTTGCAGAAAATGAATTCGATTGGCTCTCTTGCCGGCGGTATCGCCCACGATTTCAACAATATGCTCGGGGGTATTTCAGGGTACACCAATCTTCTGGTCACGATGGAGGATGATCCGAATAAAATCGAATATCTGCAACTGATTAACAAGGCCGTCAAGAAGGCTGCGTCCCTTACCCAGGATTTGCTTGTATTCGGCAGAAGGGTAAAGGGCAGGTCGATTCAGATCAATGTAGGGGAGCTGCTTCGACAGGCTCTCTCGATATTCAGATATACCTCTGAAAAGCGTATCAATATCGAATCGACTGTCGAAGAGGGATTGCCCGAGATCGTGGGAGATCCGATACAGATCAGTCAGATAATACTCAATCTGCTGCAAAATGCGGCCGAGGCGATTGAAGAAAACGGAACGATTGCCGTTTGTTTGCATAAAATTGAATGCTGCGATGCGCTGATATCGTATTTCGATAAAAAGATCAGCGGTAATTATTTGCTTCTGGAAGTGTCTGATTCGGGATCGGGCATTGATCGCGCTATTATGCCGAATATTTTTGAACCGTTTTTCTCGACAAAAGATGTGAATAAAATTGACGGCCGGGGTTTGGGGCTGGCATCGGTGTGGGGTATCGTGAACAGCTGTGGCGGGCACATCGATGTGATTTCACATGCCGACAGGGGCGCGACCTTCATGGTCTATCTGCCGTTTTAGCTAACAGCTTTGCGTTGCCGTACAATGGCTCGTGCCCGGCAATCGTTGAATTATGAGGGTGTTACTAAAAGCACTTGTTCAGGAACTGCTGTGAAGAGGCAAAAAAACCGCGGTGAAAACCGCGGTTTTTGATTAATGTGTGCATATCAGAAAGAGGGAATGCTGACCGCATTGTCCTTCGCTTCGTCTTCAAGTCGACGCCGCTCTTCACGTCTCAGCCGGTCACGCTCTTCGGCTTCTCTGCGAAGACGAGCGGCCCGTTCTTCTCTCGATTCACCCCCGTCAACACTGCGATCATCGTCATCCCGAGGTACAACAGATACGGATTGGATCATCCTTTCGACTTTTGCGGGAACTTCCTGCTGCAACTCTTTAACAGCCTCTTCGTTCAACTCCGGAAAAGCCGCCGGTGACAGATCACTGATGAAAGACTCGATTTCAAGTGCGTCGCTGCGCATGATCTCTTCGGTTTCCATGTCTTTCGTCCCATCGGCGTATGAGGATATATCCTTCTGCTGCATAACAACCTGCTGCCCTTCTTCGGCAAAAATTTCTTTTTCGGCAAGCGGTTCGGTATTCGCAACGGGGTTGACTTTTACGCTTCCCTTGACGACACGCAAGGTGCTTTTATCATCGCTTGCATCAACAAGAAAGGCCGTACCTCTGACCGCCGCGACCATCGTTTGTGTGTGAATCTCGAGTCCTCCCTTTTTAAGCTTCGAGACGGAAACGAAGACCTTACCGGTATTCAGATCCATTTTTGTAGTACCCATTTCTCCGCTCGAAAGGGAGGCGATAGCAAACTCTGAGTTTTCCGCGATGCGAATGACACCTTCGTCGTTATACAGTATATCCACCGACGCTTTCGGTGCAGTTATGATGATATCACTCTGATGCAGTTTTTCACCGGTTTTCAGCGCGGTATCTACGCCTGCACTGCGTTTAGTGGTGTTTCCGATCGCAAATTTAACGATAAGCTCAACGGCTGAACCCCCGGCATCAGTCGTTTCAGTTTGCCCGTCAGTGGAGACGGTATCCGTTTTGCCCCCCTGCGAACAGGAGAATAGCGCCAATACAAGAATCAATAAAATGAACAGGTGTTTTTTCATGGTAAACCTCTTTTCTGCGGTAGGATCATTATACGCACTTCGTGAAAGAAAAGAGCCGGGGAGTCAGGTCGAAGTCTTGCCTACCTTCAGGAAAATATATTGTTAAACCAAAGACAGTCAAGGATAAAACGCGAGATTCGATCGCATTAATCTGTACGAACAAGCGGCGTTTTGAGCCTGTTGCGAAAAAAATCTTGACTCTTGCCCGGATAATTCCATATCAAAAGACATGCGAAAAACTATCATAGCTTTTTTCGTGACGACAATACTCTTCCTCGTCGCGTCTTCCTCTTCGGCTCAATTCAGAAATTCTCTGCCGCTGTACACTATTAACAATGAGCAGTTCGTCTCGCTCTACGACGTAGCTCTTGTTACCGACATTGAACAGGTTTTTGACGTGATTTCCCAAAGGGGAAAACTGTACCGTCAACAGCATTATGCTGTTTTTCAAAGCGGTTACTATGCTGTTGTGATTGACGGGAACATTTACAAAAGCAGCTCTCCGGTTATTCGAAAACAGGGTGAGGTCTTCATTCCGGCGGATCAGTTTCGCAGGGTAATTGCGGCTTTTTATCCGGGAAAAGAACTTGTTACAGAAAAAAATGCGCTGTCGTTACGGGACAAATCCGGCAGTGATACCACTTCCGACATTGTAACACATGTCGCCGAGAAGCCCGCAAAGGATAAAATAACGTTTATAATAATTGATCCGGGTCACGGGGGGAAAGATCCGGGCGCCATCGGGGGCTCGGTCAAAGAAAAAACCCTGACGCTCGCCATAGCAAAGAAAGTCAGAGATAACCTGAAAAAGAACCTGAAAGGGGTAGAAGTCATATTGACTAGACCGGATGATCGCTTTCTGGAATTGGGAACCAGAACAGAAATTGCGAACAAGAAACTCGTAAAGGATAAGAACGGGCTGTTTGTCAGCATTCATGTAAACGCATCGATCTCATCAAAAAGTTCGGGATACGAGACCTATTTCTTATCGCAAAACGCGAGCAATGAAGAGGCGAGAGCGACCGCCGCTCTTGAAAACAACGTCGTGGTTCTCGAGTCGAGAAAACACAAGCCCTACCAGGATGTCGAATATATCGAAGCGCTTATGCTGACGACACAGATACAAAAAGACAGCTCCTTTTTGGCGGAAAAAATACAGAGTAACATGAAAAAAAATATGAAACAGTTCAAGTCTCGCGGAGTGAAAAAGGCGAATTTTTTCGTTCTGCGCGGAGCATTGATGCCGGCGGTTCTCGTTGAGGTCGGTTATATTACAAATGTGCAGGAACGGACGGCTCTGCAAAAGAGTTCGTATCAGAACACCATCGCCGCTTCAGTCGGTGAAGGTATTGTGGATTTTGTAAAATATTTTAACACTACGAGATGATATATCCGCAGTGATTCGCCCGCAATACAACAACACTTCATTAACAGACTCTGCCGGAGTCGGCATTTGTCGACAGTCGGAATTTTGCCGAAAAAGAGTGATTTCTCCCTGCAATGCCGTATCATGATAGAATGCCTGGTGATGAACAAACAGGACTTGTTGCACGACTGATAGTAACGATGGTTTGTCAGGCCCAGAGGGCGGGGCAGAGCATCCTGATAGGCGGATACGCAAAAAGTCTTATAGTCATCAGAAATACCTGAATGTATAAGAGGAAAGTCATGGCACAAAACCAGTATACCGAAGTAACCCGACAGGGTTTCGGCCAGAAGATGGCCAATTCGTTCACAGGTGCCCTTTTGGGTATCGTTCTTTTTATAGCCGCGTTTCCTGTGCTCTTTCTTAACGAGGGATCCGAAGTGAAAAGGCTCAAGGGTCTTGCCGAGGGCAAAGATCTTGTCATTTCAGTTGTTTCAGAGAAAGTGGACGGCGCGAATGAAGCGGCGCTCGTCTGCATTTCGGGAAAAGCGAGCAGCGAAGAGATTCTCAAGGACAGCGATTTCGGTCTGTCGATTGCCGCGGTCAGGCTGGAACGCGAGATTGAGATGTACCAGTGGACAGAACAGTCCAAGTCTGAAACAAAGGACAAGCTCGGCGGCGGAACGGAGACGGTGACCACTTACAGTTACCGCGAGGACTGGAGTTCGACGCTGCATGACTCTTCAGGTTTCAAGGTCAGCGAAGGACACACCAACCCCGCCTCAATGCCTTATGAATCGCAGAGTCTTCAGGCGGTTGATGTCAAGCTCGGCGCGTATACGCTTAATGAAAGCCAGATAGCGCGGCTTGGTACTCTTGAGCCGATTGGCGGCGATAAGTTGGCCGGTGCCGAAACGGTAAAAAGCGGAAAATATATAGTGCAGGGAAATTACCTCTATGCAGGCCAAAATCCCGATGCACCGCGTATCGGCGATTTTCGAGTTTCCTATCGCGCCGCCCAGCCGGGCCCGGTTACCGTAGTCGCAAAACAAACGGGCGACACATTTGCCCCATACCAGACGAAGCACACATCCATAGATCTTTTCAAAAACAGCATCATGGATTCATCACAGATGTTTGAGACTGCAGTGAGCGAGAGAAAGACTCTTACATGGCTCGTTCGTCTTATCGGCTTCATAATAATGGCGGCCGGCATGTCGATGATGCTGAAACCACTCTCGTCATTTTTTTCAATTGTACCGATTCTCGGTACTCTTTCGGGGGGATTACTGAAGGTGGCGGCCGTTCTCGTTTGCTTCGGCCTGTCGTTTGTCACTATTGCCGTCGCCTGGGTCTTCTATCGTCCGCTCATCGGCATTCTGCTTCTTGTTGTCGCTGCAGCCTGTTTTGCGGTGCCAGCATACCTTGCAGCTTCAAAAAAAGGCAGTACGGCGTAACAGGTAACTGAAAATAAAAATCAGGCAGTTTGCTGTATGGATATACAGCATTATTCGGGACATTGTCCGCAAAATGTCCCGAATAATGCTGTTTCAGGCCAAAGCTGACGGTGAAAAAGTTGGGAGCTTCATTGACAACGGACATCTACCGGTGAAATTTGAAGAAAGATATTTTGCTTCTGAGATGATCCGCCATCGACGAAAGGGTCTCGACGTTTCCTACAATTTCCTCCGCCCCGCTCGCGCTTGATTGAACCATCTGGTTGATACTGTTCATCGATTTCATGATTTCTTCTGCGGCTGTCCTTTGCTCTTCGGCCGCAATTTTCACTTCTTCTGACAGGCTTTGTAAATCCCTAATGCTCGCGTTTACGGATTTGTTCGCCTGCTGTTGCTTGTTTACGTCATTTGTAATTGTATTCATCATTCCGTCGATGGATTCGACACCTTCAATGATTTTGCTGATACCGCTTATTGTATCGTTAACATTTTTCATTCCATTGAAAATCTCGTTGTTGTTTTTTTCAATCAAAGATGCGATTTGACTGATACTCGATGCGGTCTGATCGGCAAGTTTTGATATTTCATCCGCGACAACAGCGAATCCTCTTCCGGAATCTCCGGCTCTCGCCGCCTCAATTGCAGCGTTGAGCGACAGAAGGTTTATTTCTCCGGATATGTTTCCGATAATCTGAACAATATCGGCCACCTCGCGTGAACTTTTCGCTATCTCGTCCATACTTAACGTCATCAGGTTCAGGGCTTTGCTGCCGCTTTTTGCCTGTTCGGTAATTGCTTTCGATAAACCCCTTGTGTCGCTTATCCTCTGTGCCACAACATTGATCTCATCCGAAAGGTTTTTGATCAATATGACGACTTCATTCAATTTGTTGTGCTGCGTTTGCGCATTGTTTGAGATGCTGTTTACACCAGCAGTTACCTCTTCCATGGTTGCGGTAATCTGCTCTGAATTCGCCGCCTGATTCTGTGTGTTGCCGGAAAAGGCTGAAGTTGTTT
>JAEWVL010000416.1 GCA_023396665.1 Spirochaetota bacterium | reverse complement strand
ATGCACAACTGTCTTCGCTATCTGAAGGCCCCCCGTGAAGGGCTCGCGCCGTAGGCATTGCCATCGAAATCGACACTGACGCCGGACGCTTCACCGCTGTTTTTGCAGGCAGAAGCGCTTTGCAGATGCCAGTCCGTTGCCGATACAAAGTCCGGATCAGTGCCGATAGAATTGCCATCTTTCGAGGAAGCCGCCTGAAATGCCGCCAGATTTGAATAAGCATTGCCGCCCCAGCCGATAATATTGCCGCCGTGTTCATAATAACAATTGTAGTCCGAATAAAGCCCCGACAGGACACCTCCCGAATACAAATAAACGTCAGATGACGACGACGAGTAAAAGACATTGTTACGCAAGCTGGCCGATCCGCCGCAACTGTGCACATACAAAGCAATTCTGTTATTACAGAACGTATTGTTCACAATCTCGAAACCGTTTCCGCTGTCGACCGCATATCTTATTCCGTTCGCTGAACCCGTATTGTTATAAACAAGCGATGCGCTCAGTATCAGCTTAAGAGTTGTATTCGTCTCATTGTCAAAGCAGGTTATCCCGTTGTCGCTGTTCCCTGAAATCGAACAGCGGCTCACATCGACGGTACCCGACTCACCGGCGATGAATATGCCCGACCCGTCGCAGCCGCTCACCGTCGTCTGCGCGATCAACACCCCGCTGATCGATCCCGCTCCCGCATCGGCCTTGACCCGAATACCATGCGCCTCGTTTCCGTAACGCCTGCCGCTGAAGCCTTTGCCGCTGTCATACACCTCGCATCCGGAAACGAGTACGTTTTCGATTTTCTCACCCGCTGAGCTGCCGTATTTAAGCACCGAAATCTCTATTCCCGCGAAGCCGCATTTGCGTGCGCTGCAGTTGATGAATTTCACGTTCTTCGTCGTCGTGTTGCTTTCAAATACCTGCGGCGAAAATCCCGAATCGAATATTTCCACCGCCGAAGAATCACTTACGCTGCAGTCTGTGCTGTCGAGTGTAAACTCGAATCCGTTCCCGGCATATATGATTGAGGGTGACACCGCAAGCGCCGCGCCGCCGATATTCTCCGCGACGCATCCCGTAACCGCGATATTATGCGAGTCGCGCATGGATATGCCGTGCAGGCTGTAATTTCTGAAAGTGATATTGCTGATCGCGATATTCGAAACCCCCTGCGAGTGTACCCCGATAAGATGATAGCCGGTACTGATCGTATGCGTCGCGGGATCCGCACTGTCGCTGCATCTCAGGTAGATCACCGAAGTGAAAAGATCCTGCGGATCGTAGGTGAACACACCGCTGTCAGCGCCGAGTGTAGTCGCCGCGTCGGTATTCCAGACCCTGAACCTGAGCGGCGTCCCGTCCTGAAGCACGATTCCGGCGCCGCTTTTGCCTGGTGTGTAATCAATCGTTTTCTGATATATTGAACCGCTCAAATTTGACCAGCCGCTCTCCGTTCGCGAGCCGAGAAAAACGGGATTGTCTCCTGTGCCGTAGGCGTCGAAGGCGATGGGATTATCCGAAGAGCCCGCCTTGCTTAGTTCAAGTCCGCCGCCGAAAACCGAACCCCGTTTGAACCTTACCGTGTCACCCGCCTGCAGGTCGAACGAGTTCACCTTGTCCAAACTGTTCCATGCCTCTTCTTCGGACAGTCCGTCATTCGCATCGTCACCGGAAACGGAATCAACATAAAATGTACGACCTGCGGCGTCGGGATCTCCGGCGCCAGGATCAGAGCCGCCAGAACCGCCGCTACATGATATAAACATGAGGGGAAGCAGCAGCATACAGAGGGCAAGAATCATTCTTTGTTTACGGGAATATGCGTCAGTTACTATAGGCAAGTCGAAGCCCGAATACATCCGGTGAAAAACGGGATAAGGTCCTTTCGGCCGGTACATTTTCCGGATACTCTTATGATTGTCCGCTGATAAAAAATCCGGGAATTTACGCAAAAGCCGTATCGCTGATTCAGCAATTACTGTGAGATCATCAATGATTTTATCCATAATTATCCATTTTCCCTTTAATCGCATATATCGTTGCATTTGGCAAATTAATTTGCCCAAAACATACAGTCACGTTCACAAAGCACCGCTTTTCATTCCGCCAGGATCGTCAGCTTATCCCCCCCCCGCGCGCAATGCTGCCAAACACTCTTACTACAGTTTACTGTTGCCCAAACGGACATAGTGGCGACTCTTTTTTATTATTTGCAAACTTTATGTAAGGATAATTCTCTGGATTTTGCTATACTTTAACTACACACTACTTGAGAGGAAAACGATATGGAATTCATCAGCTGGAACGACAATCTGAGCGTAGGGGTGAAGGTATTCGACGAGGAACACAAGAAACTTATTTCTTATGTAAACGAACTGAACCATGCTCTTGTCGCCGGAGGCGCTCAACGCACAATGGGAGAAATTCTCAAAAACCTTATCACCTATACGAAAATTCATTTCAAACACGAGGAAGATTACTTTGCATTGCACGCTTATCCGTATTTCGAAGAACACAAGACCGAGCACGACGCTCTCACCAAACAGGTATCCGAATATTACGACAGATATCAGGAAGGAAAAACTTCATTCTCTCTTGAACTTCTCAACTTTCTGAGAGACTGGCTTATAAATCATATTCAGGGTACCGATTCGAAATACCGCGAGTTTTTCAACAGTAAGGATGTATCATAAGATACTGCATGCAAGATTACCCGGTTTTTCACATCAACTCAAGTATTTTTCCTAAAAAAGGAAATACGGATTGACGAATATCCTGAAAAAGGAAAAACTGATTTCATGGATATTGTGAGAAAGAAAGTTTTACTTGAATATTCCAAAGCTCATGCTGATATTCGAAAACCCTTGTCAGTATGGATGCGCATCGTTGAGCAAAGCTCATTTCGTACTCCCAATGATATCAAGAAAACTTTTGCATCTTCAGATTTTGTATCGATTAAAAACATTCTGAATTTGACGATCTTTGACATTAAAGGCAACACATACCGCTTAGCGGCAGAGATTAACTATGAAGATCAATATTTATCGGTATTATTTATTGGTACTCACAGCCAGTATGATAAAATCGATTTTTCAGGAATAGGAGGGTAAGAATATGGCGGATTATTCAGTTATAAAAAAAGAAGATCAATACGACGAATACGCAGCCCTGTATGATAAACTGGTACTGAACGGAAATAATTTATCTTCAGAAGAAAAGGACGCGAAAGCACTTCTTTTTCTTCTTTTGTCAGATTGGGAAAAAAGGCATTACTCCCCGCATTTTGATTCAGTTGACCCGATAGATGTTCTTAAATATCTGATGGATGAGCGAGGGTGGAGTGATACCGACATGATTGCAATTATCGGCTCACGCAGCAAAGTCTCGGAAGTACTGAACAGGAAAGTTCCTCTTTCATTAAATATGATTCGGAGAGCCTGCAAAGAGTTTGCTATTTCAGCAAATCTGCTGATAGATCAATATCCGCTTGCGGTATAAGTCGGGAAACCGCGCAGTACTGCTCAAAATTCAAAGCTGCGATACGTTTTTCTCATTGTGTAATAATGAATAGACTACACTGAATTACACGATCTTGTATGAATTCAACTTTTAGGAGGCACCCGATGGCGCTGCCCGATCCGAAATCAGATCGCAAATACAGCTATGCCGATTATCTCACATGGGATGATGATCAGCGATGGGAGCTGATCGACGGAGTTCTCTACAACATGAGCCCGGCTCCGCTGATCCGGCATCAGGAGATATTGCTTGAGCTTAGTTCAGCTCTATACGGGTATTTGAAGGGAAAACCGTGCAGACTTTTCGTCGCACCGGTCGACGTCCGCTTTAAAGACCTTATTCACGCCGTCGACGATGAGACATTCACTGTCGTGCAGCCCGATCTTCTTGTGGTCTGCGATAAAAGCAAGATCGACGCGAAAGGCATTAACGGCGCCCCCGATATATGTATCGAAATACTTTCCGAATCGACCGCTTATAAGGATCAGAGCGACAAATTCATGCTTTATCAGAAGCACGGCGTACGCGAATACTGGATCGTGAACCCCGGCCTTGAAACGGTTGAGGTCTTTGTTAATAAGGGCGGCAATTTCGAGAAGCCGCTGTATTACCGAAAAGAAGATACGTTAATTAGCAATGTTCTCGGAGCATTCGAACTGCCTCTGGCGCAGATTTTTACTGTTCATGAGGAAAGTGTGTAAGAGAACTCCCAGTGCCATGACAGTTGGCACCTCAACGGCGGGCGATCAGCGCCTTATTCTGTTACAGTAATTCCAGGCGGAATTAATATTGACTTTTACAATTTGATACGTTATTGTACAAGCATACAAAGCGGGGGGCATATGCCGGTTAACGGAAGTGCCGTTCATGGATTCACATGAAAACCGCAAAAAAAGATATAATAATTGGAGGTTTGTAATGGACAATGGAGCAGCAGGCGCAGGCATCGGCATGACTCTGGTTTATCTGGTCATTATGGTGGTGCTATTGGTCAGTTACTGGAAAATCTTCGTAAAAGCCGGAAAACCGGGCTGGGCGATTTTTGTCCCGATTTACAACATCATCGTGATGCTCGAAATCATCAAGAAGCCCCTATGGTGGATCATCCTTTTCTTTATCCCTCTGGTTAACATCGTTATCGCTATTATTTTCTGCATCGAGCTCGTCAAAGCGTTTGGAAAACCGGCTGTACACGCAGTATTGCTGATATTCTTCGGTATTATTTACATACCTTATCTTGCGTTTTCTGACGCAAAATATGTATACTGACATTGGCTGACCGTTTTCAAAAAAGCCTGCCCCGTGCAGGCTTTTTTTTTGAATTGGCCGGATAATCATTACCGTCATACATACGTTTCAGTTTTTCATCGAACTTATTCGAGCAATACACGAATAAACGCTTTCACGATTATCAGGAAAGCGCAAATCAGTCAGAGAATCCCTTTACAAACAAATTTATTTCCGGTAATACTGCCTCAGTATGGTCTACAGGAGAAAAGAAATGGAAGAAATCAGACGTTCACCGGCAAAAGCCCTTGTGTTTTCCGTTATAACATGCGGTATTTATTATTTTTACTGGATCTATAAAATAAGCAGCGAGATGAAAGAGCATCTGGGAAAATCGGAAATAAACCCGGGACTCGATGTTCTGCTCTCGATTCTATGTTTCCCCTATTCCATCTACTGGTCTTACCAGATGGGAGAATATCTGTATCAGGCCGCCTAAAACAAAAACCTTGATCGTACCAACGACTCGATCCTGTACCTGTTGCTTGCGATTTTCGGCCTGATGCTGGTGAATGTGCCGCTGATACAAAGCCGCTTTAATGAAATTCTTGAGACAAAGTAAGCTCAAAGCACTGCTGTTACTTGCAGCGGCAGTGCTTTTTATTATGTTTTTCACCTATATTCTCGGCGGTGAAAAAACATGTTATCTGAAGGGAGT
>JAEWVL010000475.1 GCA_023396665.1 Spirochaetota bacterium | reverse complement strand
TTTCCGTTTTCTGAGCGGCGGTATCGTGCTTTTGCCTGCCGCGCTGTTTCTTATGAAACGCAAGGGTATCAGGGCCGATCGTTCGTTTTGGCAGGCCATGTTCGTTTTAGGACTGGTCAATGTCGTCATCAGCATGACTCTTATCCAGTACAGCCTGAAATACCTGGATGCGTCGCTGACTGCGCTCGTATTTTCGAGCAATCCGCTATTCGTCACCTTGTTTGCGTCGCCGCTTTTGGGCGAGAAAATCACCGCACGCAAGGTCGGCGCCATAGTTGCGGCACTTAGCGGAGTACTTGTTCTTTGTTACACAGACATCGATTTAGCGTCATCTTCACTGAAAGGTCTGCCGTTGGTACTCGGATCGGCAATCATCTTCGCGCTCTATACCGTTCTCGGTAAACGATTGACGCTCAGCGGCACCGACCCGCTTGTGATGACAGCCTTTTCCTTTCTTACGGGAAGCATTATGCTTGTGCCGATCATGCTGACACTCCACATTCCCCTGTATACAGACGACAGCACTCTTTTTCTGCCGATTCTCTATCTGGGTATTTTCGTCAGCGGCATCGCATACATGTTCTATTTCTACGGTCTGGCAAACATGCACACCGGTTCGGGTACACTCGTCTATTTTATTAAACCGGTACTCGCCTCTGTACTTGCAGTCGTGTTTCTCGGGGAACAATTAAATGCGAATTTTTACGCTGGAAGTCTGATCATTTTTCTGTCTCTTGTTGCGGGAAATATTGAAATTCTGCGAAATCTGTTTTCTGCACAAAAAGGAAAGCTCGACTAAGACTACCGGCTAAAAGGTCATCTCTTCGTTAATCGAAATCATTCGAGGTTCTGTTTGCCATGATCTGCCAACAGGGTTTACAAAAAATCCGGAGGGTTGACAATCTGAACAGAAACGCGAGTGAATGAAAGTATCTAATACGGGGTTTGGGGGAAGGAAAAGGGGATGAAATCATCCCCCGGAATTAATCCTCTTCGATAGCGTCAACAGGACAAACACTTGCACAAAGGCCGCAGCTTGTACATGAATCGGCGTCGATCTGATACTGTGTATCACCTTGAGAAATAGCGCTTACAGGACATTCGCTTTCGCAAGTACCGCAAGAGGTACAGGCATCTGTAATTACATAGGCCATGGATAGACTCCTTACAACATTATTTGTATGCTTCGCAAACAACAATCCATAATAAAATGATATGCCAAAATAGCAACAAAAGATTTCATTTGCACCCCATTATTTTACCTTAACAAATAAACCATAAATGTCATTTTTCTTTAAACACATTTTTGCATAAATCTCAGGAAAAATGGCAAACCACCTTTCTCCCTGCCCTCCGGTTCATCTTCATCGATATTTTTAAGGACAGATATTCATAAACTCAACAGATTACACCACGGAAGCGGGGGCATACGTAAAAAACAGAGAACAGCGGTAGTATTGAAAAACAAAGGAGCGACGCACAACTCCTGTTTATTTCTTCTGTATCTTATGATACGTATATTTTACTTTGAAAGAAAAAAAGTCTTGCCCTGTGAAGCTCATCATCGACTCTTAAGTAAACACTCAGGGGTGCCCGAACGGGCTGAGAACAGACCCTCAAAACCTGCGCGGATAATGCCGGCACAGGGAGAGTTCTTTTACTGTTCCCCCCACATTAATGGATACTACAATGAAAAAATTTTACGTTCTGCTGCTGGCTGCCGTGCTCGCAATCAGTTCCTGTTCGAGCAGACAAAACAATGAACTTGTCATCTACACCTATGAAAGCATGGGCTGGATACGTGACAGTCTTGTACCAGCATTTGAAAAACAAAACAACTGCAGCGTCAAAGTGGTGCTTTTTGAGGATACCGCGAACATAATCGCGCGCCTTTTACTCGAGAAACACAAACCAGCCGCTGATCTCGCTATCGGTCTTACCCCCGCAACACTTTTGCAGGCAAAAAAACAGAACCTCGTCGAACAGTATAAAAGCCCGCAGCTTGATAAAATAAAAGACAAGTCACTGCTCTTCAGCGCCGACCATTACGCGACACCCTACGATTACGGCGCATTGGCCATTGTCTATAACCCGGCAAAAATAACTCCGCCGCATTCACTGAAAGAATTCAAAAATTTTCCGAAATCGATCATTATTCAGAATCCCCAGACCTCTTCACCCGGTACTGATTTTCTGTTCTGGACGATCGCTTTGTACGGTGACAACTGGAAGGATTTCTGGCGCGAATTCAGAACTTCGGTTGTAACGGCCGCACCCGGCTGGAGCGAGTCTTTCGCAAAATTTGAAAGCGGCGAGGCGCCCATGATGGTCAGTTACGCAACTGACGGAGCCTATGCGGTTCACAATTACGGGGAATCGCTCTATAAAGCCTATATTCCCGAAGGAAAGGGATTCATACAGATTGAGGGCGCAAGTGTCGTCAGCAACTGCGATTCGGCTTCGCTGGCCAAAAGTTTTATTGACTTCATGCTGAGCGACGAATTTCAAAGTGAAATACCGCTTAATCAGTGGATGTTCCCGGTCACCGCTGTCAGGCTTCCCGAAGTTTTCAGTCACGCGGTTGTACCCGATGAAATACTCAGCATCGACGCGGAAGAGATGGAGAAAAACCAGGAGAAATGGCTTAGCGAGTGGCACAAAATCATGACAGAATAGGACAAAATATATTTTTACTGTTTTGGATCTGCGGCGCACTCGCGCCGCTTTTTCTGCTTGTATTCCGTTTCGGCGCTGAAATATCGCTATTCACAAAAGATATACGGCTCATTTTCAGCTCGGCGCTTACGCAAAGCGCCTTATCCACGCTGGCATGCCTGGTAACAGCCGCGATACCCGCCTACTACGCAGCGTCACAGACAACATTATCAAAACTAATTCGCCTAACGTGGATTATCCCTTTCTTCTATCCGGTGATTTCCGTCATTGTTGCTTTCTCAATTCTATACACGGCGATCCCCCCCTTTCCGCGATATTCTCTCGTGTCGGTTGTCATTGCGCATGTTTTTTCAATTCACCGGTTCTCGTAAGATATCTTTGCGAAGCGTTCGAAGCAATACCCCTCACAATGCGCGAAGAGGCGAAACTTGCCGGAACCGGGCTACTTCAGAGATTTTTATATCTGTATTTGCCGCTTGCCGCCAAACCGCTTTGCAGAGGTTTATTTCTCACCTTTGTATTCTGTTTCACAAGTTTCGGTGTGATACTTTCGTTCGGTTCTTTAAAAATAACGACACCGGAGGTTGCGATCTACAGCGCACTGAGCACCAATCTCAATTTTTCAAAAGCTCTTTCTGTCGCTATTATACAGTTTTTACTTATCGCCGCACTCAATGTTTTAGTGACGATGATACCCTCGTATGAACGCGAAACGGACACTGAACGCCCCTGTCATCGCCCATTCTGGACTGCCCTGTGTTCAGGTATCTGGCTTGTTTTCGAGTTCATAATCGTACTTCTACCGCTTGTCTGGGCTGTGCGCTACTCATTGCAGAGAAATCCCCAAGCGATACTGACGCTTTTTTCTGCCGGATTCAATCGCAATTACCCCGTGCTCCGCTCACTGGCAAACAGCACACTGCTTTCATGTGTCAGCGCCGCACTTACATCCGCTTTTGCATGGTTTCTGCTGTCATTACGCCGAAAACGTGAGGAGATGCTGATCAATGCACTCTTCGGTATCTCTCCGGCAATGCTCGCAATCTCACTTCTTTACATCGCGATACTATTAGGTCTGCAGACCCCGCTTTTACTATTATGGGGATACTTCATCATTGCCCTGCCGTATGCGTATTCGTTTCTTCAGCATCAGTCCGCACGCTTCGACAGCGCCATACTTGAACAATCTTCAGTCGACGGTGCGGGAAAATTGCAACGCTTTATCCATATCGAATGGCCTTTGCTGTCCACAAGCTTCAGAAATGTTTTCATGCAGTTGTTCGCTATTTTTTTCGGAGAGTTCACCATCGCCTACATTTTTCAGAACGGATCCTCATTTCCTTTGGCCAGCGTGGTTTCCTATCAGCTGGCGGCAAGGCGACTTGACATTGAAAGCTACCTGTTTACCTCTCTCATCACATTTATCGTTATTACGATATGCGCTTTATTTACCTTTGTGTTTACGGATATAAAGGGCGATGACAAAAAACCTTTGTGAAAGTTGTTTGACTTTTCCTTAAAACCATGATTTATTCAAAATAAGACACCTTCTGTTGTCCCTTTTTCACAAACAAAACGGTTAATCCGGCGGAGGTCTTCATGTCGCTCTCCAGAGTCGTTCAGGTCGACATCGACAAATGCGTGAATTGCCACGCATGCATCATGGCCTGTCCTGTCAAATTCTGTAACGATGCTTCAGGCGATCATGTTGAACTCAACGCCGATCTTTGTATCGGATGCGGAAACTGTATAAAAGCCTGCACACACGGCGCCCGTCACGGAGTCGACGATACAGCCGAATTTCTTGAAGCTCTGGATAACAACGAGCAGATTGTAGCGGTCGTTGCACCCGCTGCGGCCGCATCATTTCTTGAATACGAGAGGCTTAACACCTGGCTCATTTCACTTGGCGTACAGGCATGCTTCGATGTTTCTTTCGGCGCCGAATTGACCGTCAAATCTTACCTCGAGTTTATAAAAACCAATTCACCCAAAACGGTAATAGCGCAACCCTGTCCGGCACTGGTCACTTTCATCCAGATTTATCATCCTGAGCTGATCCCCTATCTCGCACCCGCACAAAGTCCGATGCTTCATACCATCAAGATGATACGGGAATATTATCCCGAATACCGTACGGCATCCATTGCGGTCGTATCCCCCTGTTATGCAAAACGACGTGAATTTGATGAAACTCTGCCGAACGACAAAGTATACAACCTTACCATCGCGTCTATTGCCGAAATTCTGCAGGCAAACAATATAAATCTGTCCGAACTGTCCGAGACACCTTTTTACGGCGCCCGGGCAGAACGGGCTGTACTGTTCTCAACTCCCGGGGGCCTTCTGGAAACGGTACGTCGTGATGTTCCGGACATCGACCGCTCAGCCAGAAAGATTGAGGGCGTTCCCGCAGTCTATGATTATCTTGAGACTCTCATCGATTCGATCAACGCTTCCGAGGCTCCGCTGCTTATCGATGCGCTCAACTGTCATGAGGGCTGTAACAGGGGACCAGCCACTATCGTAAAAGACATTCCCCTCGACAGCGTTGAAAGAAGGGTCGCAACCCGTCGCGAGCGGGCACAACGGGAATACGGCAATACAGCAAAACGAAAGATAATAAAAGCATCAAAAGCGGTCAATGCAACCATAGACAAATACTGGAAACCAGGTCTTTACGATCGCTCATACCGGAACCTTTCAGCTACGGATAACATCTCATCTCCGCCTAACGATGCTCTCATGAAAATATATCACTCATTGAATAAAAACAGCGAAGCTGATATCATAAACTGTCTTTCCTGCGGTTACCGTGAATGCAAAAAGATGGCCAAGGCCATTCATAACGGACTGAACAGAAAAGAGAACTGTTTCTACTATACGAATTCAATGCTTCACAAACACGAAGAGGTCGAATCGGCTTTTCGCGCCGTAGAGGAAAAGAACCGCAAATTCAAAGAATTTTCCGGAAAAATCGCGACACTCGTACATTCGCTGGAAGGCTACATGAATCAGGCGGAAGACTCACTGCTCAGCGCAACAAACGCAATAGAACTGATCGTTGAATCCAACAAAAACGCCAGTGCTATCACCGCAATGGTTAACGAGATTTCTTTTCAAACCAATCTGCTATCACTGAATGCCGCTATTGAGGCCGCCCGCGCAGGTTCGATGGGAAGGGGTTTTGCCGTCGTTGCAAATGAAGTACGAAGCCTCGCGCAAAAAAGCGGCGAATCGGCGATGCAGATAAAAAAGCTTCTTGAAAGCAATACAGGTGAAATAACGCAGGGCAATGACTCGGTGGCAAAGACAAAGGAATGGTTTACACGCATTCGAAGTGATATAGCGTCTTTCAGCGCCATGGTGAATCAACTAGAAGAGCATTTCAGATAGATGTTCTTATTTTTTATCCTTCGTTTAACGGTAGCCCTGTCAGTCCAACACGCCATTTTTAACATGCGCTACCGCTTCACGAACCAGCAGTCGAATCGCATCCCACTTCGCCTCACGTATAAGCGATGAGTTCACCAGCCAGCTTCCGCCGCAAGCAACAACGTTGGAAAGCCGCAGATAAGGGTCTATGTTTGACAGGTCAATACCGCCGGTAGGCATAAATGAAACATCGGGATAAACGGATTTAAAAGCTTTCAGCATACCGGTCTTTCCGGCATCCTCTGCAGGGAAAAATTTCAGCAGTGAAAGACCGAGTTCCATCGCCTGTTCGACCAGAGAGGGATTGCTGACTCCGGGAATCAGACACTTTCCCTTCAAAGCCGCATACTGCACATTTGCCGGATTAAACCCGGGAGCAACGAAAAAATCCGAACCGGCGTCAATCGCAGCATCAATCGCATCCCTGCCCGTCAACGTACCGGCACCGACAGCAATACCGCCGATTCGTTTTTTGACCGCAACAATCGCCCCGGCAGCGGCAGCGCTTCTGAAGGTTATCTCCATTAACGGCAGTTTTTCTTCAACCAGCAGTTCCGCCAGGAATAATGCCTGATCAGCATTTTCAATGACAACAACCGGTACAATTTTATATTCGGAAAACAGTGCAACAAGATCAGTCATGTGATCACCGCTCCTTTACACAAACGCTTTGCGCATACTTTTTCTTCGTAGTATTGAATTGAAAACGTTAATCAAAATTATACTTTCTGCCCCCGTCTTACAAAGCCTCCCGCAGCTCCGCGATAACGCTCTTCCCTCTCCATCTGCCTGACAACCAGCGCCAGAGATTTATCGACGCACGAATAGTCTCGTCCGCCAAAAGCACAACCCAAATCCCCACAATGCCAAAACCCAGATATTTCATAAGCGCGATTACGGGAATAATACCCCACATGAACACCAGACCGATGATGACGGAAAACCGTCCGTCACCGACAGTCTTGAGCGCAACACCGCCCAGAATATTGATAGAGCGTATCGGTTCCATGAAAAGAGCTATCAGAAGCAACCAGAACGCGGTTTTCAAAATGGCGGGATCTGAACTGAAAATTCCCAGCACCTGTTTGTGAAACACGAGAAAAACAAACATATTGACAAAGGCGAAAATCGACATGATACGGGCAACACGCAGATAGGTGTGATTGACTGCGGCAATGCGACCCGCGCCGAGATGATAACTCATAATGATCTGCCCGCCCATGGTCAAAACCCAGGATACGGTCATATCGATGAAATTGAGCCGGTTCACATAGGTATTCGCGCCCATCGCGACAAGCCCTAAACCGACAATCAGATAGGACACGAAGAAACTTTGCACGGTATAGCTGAAAGGCTCCAGTGCGGCCGGTATACCGATCTTCAAAATCGGCATAAGCACTTCCCTGATTCTTTTCAGCGGATTCTCAATAAAAAAACTGATCTTCAGACGCACATGTACCATGTAGAATAGAATCAGAAAACCGACAAGAAAAGAGATGACAGTCGCAAGAGCAACTCCCCTCACCCCCATGGCGGGAATGATCCAGAAACCCTTCATCAAAATCCAGTTCAGCGGAATATTCAGCAGATTTGTCGTAACAGAAGCGACCATGTTCCAGTGCGTCAGAGTCTTCGAAGCGAGAACCGAGGCATAGGAAAAACGCATTCCCACGAGAACAAAGTTAATCGCTATGATCGACATATAAGCACTCGTGTACTTATTCATCGAAGCATCCATGCCGAACCACAACCCGATCCTGCCCGCTGTCATAAAAATCGCAAGGGCAATTATTATCCCGATCACGGTACTGATGATGAGATTGGCAATCCAGGTAGGAACGATACGATCCTCTCTTCCTGCCCCGAAATACTGCGAAGCGACGCTTGTCCCCGCTGAGGTAAACTGCGGTAGAATAAAAAAACCGAGCATCATCACAGGTCCCAGCATGCCTATCGAAGCCGCAGCCGAATCCGCTATCATGCTCAAAAAAAGTGTATCGGTAAAGGCACAAAGCCCCCCTGTAATCTCTTCGATAAACATCGGCCAGCAGATATGGCCGAGTTTCAGATTGGGTGTTTCCGTTTTTTTTGTCATAAAACAAACCTTTGGGTGTTCCGAATAAACAGCGCCGGAATGAATTTACATCGTCTTCACAGGAATTATTCGAACTTCGTGTTATCGGATTTAACTGACAGAAATCTAATCAGGCATGCGAAGCGGCATATTCACTGATGCTATTGGCAATTTCCAGTACTTTTCAGTGATTATTACCTGTTTCTTAAAGAATAATTACTGCATGTCTTCATTAAAAAAAGGCGGGGGGATACGCCCAGCCGGGACTATTATGTATAGACTAATCGTGTCGGCTGCGCCAAAAAAGCAAAAAATCATTTCTTAATTTTGTTGACATTGGGACTCTCAAATATAGATTGACTCTCGGAAGGTTGTCCGAGTGGTCGATGGTGACGGTCTTGAAAACCGTTGAACGAAAGTTCCGAGAGTTCGAATCTCTCACCTTCCGATTTTTACGGAGAGATGCCCGAGAGGCCGAAGGGAACGGTTTGCTAAATCGTGGTACCGTTTCGGTACCGAGGGT
>JAEWVL010000474.1 GCA_023396665.1 Spirochaetota bacterium | reverse complement strand
TTCCGTTTTTGATCAAAACGGAATATGCTATGACCTTTTTATCGAATTTATGGACACCAAACATTTCTCCGGTGATGGCTATATTGAAAAATTGGCCGAATTGTACGGAGCTAAATACCGGGATATGCGTTTTGATGTTATTATCTGTTCTGACAACGCCGCATTCCGCTTTCTCAAGCAGTATAAAAGCAGCTTGTTTCACGATGCACCCCTTGTGTTTTGCGGTTTTAACGATTATAGAAGAGAAGCTCTTGAGGGAGTTTCCAGCGTTACCGGTGTAAGCGAATGGGTCGATTTTGATTCGACTCTTTCAGCAATCAAGGTTCTTCAACCTGAGGTAAAAAAAATATTTATCATCAGTGAGGCGACTGATACGGGAAGAGCGCTGAAAAACGATGTGTCTCCTACCATAAAGAAATTCGAAAATGAATTTATCTTTGAATATCACGATGAATACTCTTATGACGACTTGTTGAAAGCGGTATCGCTTTTGAACAGGGACACTGTGATACTTTTTCTGGCGTTCTTTCAGGATATAAACGGAACTGTTTTTGAGTATGATGTTATTCGTGATATATCAAAAGCTTCAGCAGTTCCGGTTTATGCAGGACTCGGCTTCTATCTGGGGGAAGGCATAACAGGTGGGGTTCTTGTTAGCGGAAAATTGCAGGGTGAGGAAGCCGCACGACTCGCCGTTTCCATCCTTAATGGACAAAAAGCCTCCGATTTACCAGTAATAACAAAGTCTCCTAACAGTCTTATGTTTGATTATGAGCAGATTCAGCGGTTTTCACTTCATCTCGATCGTTTAAAACAGCCCTATTCGCTCATTAATAGAAAACCAGGACTGTATGAACAATACCGCAAAATTGTTCATACAGCACTTCTGATTTTTGCTATACTTCTTATTCTTATTAACGTGCTTGTCTTCAATATACTCAAACGAAGAAAAGTTGAGAAAGAACTGTCGCAAAGCAGGGATATGCTTTCACGAGCCCACACCCTCACCAAAACAGCGCACTGGTCAGTCAATATTAAGAACAATATGTTTATTCCCTCAAAGGAAATGTGTGATTTATTCGGAAAAGATCTGAACGGGTTTTCGGTGCAACAACTGATAGACAAATATGTTCACAAAGATGACAGAAACAAGGTAAGCAGCTATATCAATGATTTTTCAGAAACAGAAAGCCCAACATCGATTGAATATAGAGTTGAAACTTCAAAAGGTATTCGTTGTCTTTTTTCCACCGTACCGCATGTAATTCAACGAGGACCATCGGGCGAGCCGCTTCAAATAATGGGAACGTTGCAGGACATTTCCGAACGACACGAATTTGAAAAACAACTCCAGAAAGCACACGACGAGCTTTTTAAAAGAAATGAAGAATTACACAGTCTGATGGAAGAACTTAGTGCGACAAACGAAGAATACGAAGCTCAAAACGAGGCTTTGCTGGAAATACAGAGGGAATTGATAGAAAGTGAAAAAAAATTCCGTTTGATCGCCGACTCAATTTCGGACATCATCTGGATTGTCGATGACGACGAAAAAATACGTTATATAAGTCCTCCTGTTGAGCAATTGATGCAGTATACGGTTTCGGATGTCGTATCAATGCCGCTTGACGCATTATTTACTGATACGTCTGTTGCACAGCTGCGTAATACTTTTTCTCAGCTTTCGGATGCTTCACCTCTTAAAACCGTTGCGGTTCAGCTTGAACAAAAATGTAAGGATGGCAGAAGTATCTGGACCGAGACGCTCATAAGCCCCATCATGTCAGAACCAGAAAACCGGATGCTTTATATATGCGTGACCCGCGATTTGAGTGAACGCTTCAGAATGCAGGAATACATGATTCAGACGGAAAAGATGAGGACTATCGCGGGTCTTGCCGCCGGAATGGCGCATGAAATCAATAATCCGCTCAGCATTGTTTTAAATTCATCAGATACCTTGCTCATGCGATCTGAAGAGCACTATCTTGAACAAAAGGCCAAATTTAACAAAGAGCAGATAGCGGTCATATCAGAAGCTTTGCATTCAATCAAGTTTCACGAGTATATAGGACATATCGTTTCTGCCGGGAAGAGGGCCGCGTCCATTATCATAAATATGCTTTCATTCAGCAGAAAAAATGTGAGTGTGAAGATGAAGGCTGATATTAACCGATTGATGGATCAGACTCTTGAATTGGCATCGAAAGAGTATAGGGTTAATGAAAACTATGATTTCAATGCCATTACGATAAAAAAGGATTACAGCCCTGTTCCCGAAATATACTGTGTATCCACCGAAATCGAACAGGTTTTCCTGAACATTATCAAGAATGCTTTTCAGGCTATGGCGGATCTCACTGATAAACAGGATCGAATGATACGGATTCAAACTGGACTTGACAAGGATCATGTCTTTATTGAAATTGCAGACAGAGGGCCGGGAATCGCTCCTGAATATATCAAATGCATTTTTGACCCTTTCTTTACGACCAAGTCGGGATCGGGAAAAGGGACGGGACTTGGATTATCCATATCCTATTACATTATTACACAAAATCACAAAGGTACGATTGAAGTAGCAAGCGATGAAAACGGTGCCGTCTTTATAATTCGTTTACCGCTTGGGGGGGAATTTGAGTAAACTACGTTTGCTGATTGTTGACGATGAAGAGATTATTGTTTCGGTATTGCACGATTATTTCAGTGATTCCGGTGCAGAAGTGTCTTCAGCTTCTTCTGCGTCAGAAGGACTGTCAATTCTTGCAAAAGAGAAATTTGATGTTGTCATAGTTGATATGCGGCTGCCCGACATGAGCGGTAACGAACTGCTTGAACGAGCCATTGCGATTGATCGGGATCCGGTATTCTTTATTCATACCGGTTCAATTGATTACGAAATACCGCAATCACTGCGCGATGCCGGTATTACCGATGATAACATTATCTTCAAGCCGATTGTTGATCTCAATTCACTTTTAAAACTCATACAGAATAAGACCGGATGGAAGGCCTCATGAAAAAAAGAACAAAAATTGTCGCAACGATTTCGGATCAGAATTGTGATCACTCGTTTATTGCGGCGTTGTACGGCAAAGGGATGAATGTCGTACGTCTCAACACCGCACATCAGACGTTTCAGGAAAGTCTGAAAGTGATTGAGAACGTACGGGCGGTTTCGGATAAAATTGCCATACTTATTGACACAAAGGGACCTGAAATACGCACCATGCCCATGGATCCGCTTTTGCTTGAAGAAAATGAAATGGTGAAAATTTCTAAAAGAGCTTTGAGCGGTGAAAAACATTTTATGACAAGTTATGATCGCTTTGTCGAAGATGTTGCACCGGGAAAAACAATTTTGATCGATGATGGTGATATTGCCCTTTGTGTCACAGAAAAACAAAACGATACACTTATATGTCGCGCACTTAACGGCGGCAAGATCAAAGGAAAAAAAAGTATCAATGTCCCGGGTGTTTCAATATCTCTTCCGGCTCTTTCAGACAAAGACCGTGACTATATCAATTTTGCCATAGACAATGGTGTTGATTTTATCGCTCACTCCTTTGTTCGGTCAAAGGAAGACCTTCTTGAGATACAGTCCATACTCGATCAGAAAAAAAGCCGGATAAAGATTATTTCAAAAATTGAAAACCAACAGGGAGTTGATAACCTTGATGAAATACTCGATCACTGTTATGGTGTCATGGTG
>JAEWVL010000462.1 GCA_023396665.1 Spirochaetota bacterium | reverse complement strand
TCCAATCGCCCATTTGAACAGCATGCGCTTGTACAAAGGAAACTTCGGCAGCATTGAAATGATACCCTCATGCATCTTTTCATAAAGACGCGGAACACTGATGATGATGGTCGGGGATACGTCCTGCATATCCTTCTGAATGGTCTTGAAACTTTCGGCAAAAGCGACACTTGAGCCGAAGGCGACGGGAATATAGTAACCGGCGGTACGCTCAAGCGCGTGAGAGAGGGGGAGAAAAGAGAGAAACACATCTTTATCGGTTACAATACCGTCGAAGAAATACACCAGCTGCATGACATTGTAATAGAAATTATCATGGGTCAGCATAACACCTTTCGGATCACCCGTCGTACCCGAGGTGTAGATCAGTGATGCAAGATCTTTCCCTTTGAGCGACTTGCGGCGCTTTTCCTGTTCGCGAAGCCTGGATTTCTTGTGTCCGGCACTTATCGCATCTTTCAGAGAGACGGCCTTCGGGTGAGTATCCATTGTAATCAGGTGTTTCATTGAACGGAGTTTTTTCTGAACGGGAAGAATCGTCTCAACAAAATCAGGTCCGCCGCAGACACAGGCGACGCATCCCGCATTTTTCAGAATAAAGAAGGCCTCATCTGTGGAATTGGTGGAATAAATGGGAACGGTGAGCGCACCGATTGACAATGATGCCATATCGGCTATCCACCATTCATAGCGGTTGTGGGCGAAAATCGCGACACGATCGCCTTTTTTTATACCGGCACCGATCAGGTACGAAGCGAAACCATCTATACTTTCAGCCATCTGGGTCCAGGTTTTTGACACATAGCTGCCGTTTAATCGATAATACACACAGGGCTTACTGGCATACTTCCCGGCGTTGTTGTAAAACATATCTACAACATTATTTCCAGGATACTTTGCACGAAGATTCTCGATCATTTGTCTCCCCCTTTTGGCTGTTGGAAATTTCTATTGGGAACCTCGAATAATTACTAACCGCAATGATTTTACCTCGATTTTCATTGGAATTATTCGAGGTTCGGGTTGCGTAGATTGTTTTTTAGAGATTCCCTATTTATTATCGTAACAGTTTCCTGTTTGTACGGAAACTGCTGCACAAACAAGCCCGAATATTCCCCATGGAATGTGATCGTACCCGGTCTGGCTTTAATCGAGCCGCTATTGAACATATTCCCGATAATGTTCAAATAGTCTGCACTTGGCACCTCACCTTGCGGCAATATGGCCCCGTGTCAATCAAAAACCATCAGGTTGTTCTTTTGACTGATGGAACCATTTGTCATAATAGCAGGTCCAAGTTTTGCTGCCGGAAAAGAGGCGGCATTGTTTCATACATCCTCTATCCGCTTTCCCGGCCTGCATATCGTGCCGGGAAAGCATTTCCCGAACAAGAATGATTGTCGCAAATTAAATTTCGCCTCGATGCAAAACATGCCGGGCTAATGGTTGACAGCCGTGCCGTTTTTGGTAAAACGACAGCCGAGGTTTCTAATGCAGGTTATTAAAGACAAAAAAAAGGGTGATAACGAGGCACAAAAACGGGGGGATTACCCGATGCAATGGCAGGGACATCTCGAAGAGCTGCGCTCGCGTCTGCTGCGTTGCCTTATCGCGATAGTTATTTTTTTTCTGGCTGCACTTGCCGTATCAGATCATATATTTACCGTGCTACTATGGCCTTTCAAGTCCGCTTTCGATGCCGGTCTGCGGCTTAATTATTCCTATATGGGGGAAAGCATTGTTTTGACCATGCAGTGCGCCCTTTTCGCCTCACTTTTTCTGACACTGCCCTACATTGTAACGCAGGTTTGGGCCTATGTTAAACCGGCCTTAGCGCTGAAACTACAGCGCAGCGCCAGACCTCTTTTTATCAGCGCCCTTATTCTCTTTTACCTGGGTTCCGCATTTTCTTTTTTTTTGCTGCTGCCGGCATCGGTAGGGATGATAATCCGTTTTTCGAAAGAGACAATCGCCTCATTTATCAGCTCAACGAACTACATCTCTTTTCTTTTCACTTTCTGTGCGGGAAGCGGCATACTGTTCGAAATGCCTGTGGCATTGACAATTCTCGCAATGACCGGGGCGATCAGCCCGCAAACGCTTATTCGCAAACGAAAGTATGTAATCGTGGGGATATGGATACTGGCCGCAATAATGACCCCGCCGGATATACTCAGTCAGACACTGGTCGCCATCCCCCTGATGATCCTTTACGAGCTTTCACTCTTGCTTGTTGGCATCATCTGTCGTAAAAAATTGCGTGAACAGGCGGAACTGGCGCCGGCGGTGAATACAGCCAAGCCCGGCAACAAGAAAAACAAGAAATCAGCCTCGTCACTTGCAAGAAAGCGCGGTGTTTAGATATTCATTTTTCTTCGATAGTATCGGATAATTCTTCCTCAACATCTCCGGAGTCGCTCTTCGGTACGTATTTATCAAATATTTTGCAGTAAATAAACGACGTCAGGTAGGCATATACGGCGATACCGAACGATCCCATCCAGTGAAAGACAAACAGCGATATAACGAGTAAAGCCAGGGAAATGATCAGCAGCAGTGTATAAGGAAAATTACCGACCGCTATCAGGAGGGAATTTTTAATTATTTTAGGGATGGTGTTTTTGAACTTGGCCTGCAAGGGAAACAGATACACCAATACCGCCATATAAATAAGGATAGCGACTGTCACCAGCACAAGAAGCACTCTAGTCAAATTAGAGGGGTATTTCGAGAAAAACCACAAATCGACTACAAAAATTCCGCCCATAACAAGCATAATCAGCCAAAGAATCGTAGCCTGAACAAAGTTAGACTTGAAGGCTCTGAAAAAATCACGAAAGACGTATCCCTCTTCATTTCTCGCCATTTTCATCGTAACCGAAAACAATGCGGAGTTCGCCGCCCCCACCGTTATTACCGGAATACTGAAAAATAGCCAGAGAGCGTTCAGAAAAATAATATCAAAGACCTTGGTTAAAAATGAAGACAGTGAACTGTCAGCATCAAAAAACTTCACGTGAACCTCCTGTCGCAACCTGGATCAAGTTCATAAGAAGAAAGCGGGATAATTGAGTCAACCCCTTTCTCTTTCAAATTTTTTCGAAAAAAAATTCAGCAAAATCAGAAACGCAAACGTATTACTACCAAAGACAGGAGGTAATGCGATGATCATGCTTGAAACCAGTATTAATATAGAAGAAAACAGGCGCAAACGTTTTCTGGACGCAGCTTGCCGCTTGGGGCTTAAACAGAGCGAGCTGCTTGCGAAATTACTCGAAAAAAGCCGCTTCCTTTTCGGGAAAGCTCCCGCTCTATTCAAAACGGTCACATATCAAAGAAGTGAGAAGAACGAAACCTTCAAAATTCTGCACATATCTGTCTCAGGCCCCGATTATGAATATGTTAGTGCCAAGAGGTATCTGTTTAAAATTTCCGTCAGTTTCATCGTCAGGCTCGCCATTGACAGATTTCTGGATCAAATAGAACGGGGTGAAGCCGGCGAAATCGGCCAAGCGAATTCATTCACAACTAACTTTTTTTTTGAGTACTTCGACATATCCCATTTCGAATGCAGTAAGGTTGAATTTTGGGTCATCCCCTGGGCAAAACCGGAGAAAGACCCAAAAACAGTCACCCATTAAGCGATTTAATCTTCTTGCTTATCGCCGGCTTGACATCATCGGGGGCGTTTTCAAGGGCAATCTTGTAGAAACGCAGGGCGAGATCCGGCCGCTTGAGCAGCACATAATTATCGCCGAGATGATCGTATACCTCGAAATCGTAATGCCCCTCTGCAAGCAGGTTGCGGTACGCACTGATCAGATAGGGCTCGGCCTTGCGAAACTCACCCTTTCTGAAATACACCCAGCCCATAGAATCGAGATATGCACCGTTATTGGGGCTCAGTTCGAGCACTTTCTGCAAAAGCCGCTCGGCCTCGTCGAGATTGATATTCGCGTCAGCATATACGTAGCCGAGATAATTCAGATACACAGGATTCTCAGCGTCAAGTTCGACGGCCTTTTTAAGAGAATTGACCGTTGACAGCCGACCCGAAACCTTTTCTTCGGAAATAGCCTTATAATAGTAGACTTCAGCGAGTTCATTATCGAGCGCTATGGATTTGTCATAAAGCGGAATGGCCCGTTTGTGATCGCCCTCGCTCGCGCTGATAACTGCATCGGTGAACCATACGCGCGGATTCTCGTTATCGAGCGCATAGGCCTTGGTCAGCACATTTTTTTTCAGATTCGAATTTTTGGTAGTATGCGCGAGAAAGGCCAGATGCAGCAGAAGATCCTGATTTTTTGCTTCGGGATCGGATTTACGGTAATGGTAGATGGCGGTTTCCGGTGCGTCGGCACGCTCGTAGAGCATAGCTATCATC
>JAEWVL010000388.1 GCA_023396665.1 Spirochaetota bacterium | reverse complement strand
TCATCCGCCTTAACACCGGCAACCCCGCCTATTTCGGTCTCAAGGCGCCCGATGAGATGATCCATGACATCATCGTCAACATGCCGAACGCGCAGGCCTATGTCGATTCAAAGGGTATTTTTGCGGCACGCAAGGCAATCTTTCAGAATTACCAGCCGCACAATCTGCCGAATCTCGATATCGAACACATCTTTATCGGAAACGGGGTCAGCGAACTGATAGTAATGGTTATGCAGGGACTGCTTGACGCAGGTGACGAAGTACTCATTCCCATGCCGGACTACCCACTGTGGACAGCTGCTGCCAGTTTGTCGGGCGGTAAACCGGTTCATTATATCTGCGACGAAGAATCGGAATGGTTTCCCGATGTGGATGATATCGCATCCAAGATAACGGCAAAAACCAAGGCCATTCTCGTGATTAACCCGAACAATCCAACCGGTGCCGTGTATCCGAGAGAGCTGCTTGAAAAAATAGTACGGCTGGCGGAAGAACATGAACTTATCATTTTCGCCGACGAAATATATGACCGCATTCTCTATGACGATAACAAACATGTAATTCTCGCAACGCTTACCGACAAGGTGCCGGTAATCACGTTTAACGGTCTGTCTAAAAATTACCGGGCATGCGGATTGCGCGCAGGCTGGATGGTTGTTACCGGAAAAAAACAGGGCATTGAAGACTACATGGAAGGGCTTGAAATACTGAGCAACATGCGTCTTTGCAGCAATGTCCCGGCGCAGTTTTCCATACAAACCGCTCTCGGCGGCTACCAGTCTATCGACGACCTCGTTCGGCCTGGCGGGCGGCTATACAAGCAGCGCGAGGCATGTTACGATATACTTCAAACTATTCCGGGCATCTCCTGCGTCAAAGCCAAGGGCGCAATATATATGTTTCCCAAAATCGATATAAAGAAATTCAACATTGTCAGCGACGAGCAGTTTGTACTGGATTTTCTAAGAGAAAAGAAGGTACTTACCGTACACGGGAAGGGTTTCAACTGGCCGAACCCCGATCATTTCAGAATTGTCTTTTTACCTGATGACGAGGTGCTTCTTGATGTCATGACGCGTCTGCGTGATTTTCTTGAAAACTATCGGCAGGGTGAAGAGTAGCCCGGGCGCCTTACTTCATCGCGTCACCGCGCAGGGGATATCTTCCGCAACTTTCCCGCTCGTCACAATAACCGAGTTTCTCACACTTCGGCACGAGCCACTTCGATAACCAGGGATCACGTTCGATAACCAGCTCGCACATTTTTTTTACCATAACGCGAATCTCACGCTGCGCGCGCGTGCACAGACGGAGATTCGCCATGGTAATCAGTTCGCGTAAATTCGTGGTCATTACAAGAGAACTGGTTGCGGCATTCGGCAGCACCGCACGCGCATCCTCGGCGGCGATACCCCCCTCAATCATCTCGCGATAAAATTCCGCTGTTTGATTCATCATTGCCGCAAAGCGTAAAGCGAATTGGCTTTGAGCAACAGCCTGGGGCATGATATAATCGAAATCACCTTTCTCTTTTACATAACGTTGAGATTTTTGAGAAAATGAGACATGACGGTGTCTGACGAGTTGATGGGTACAGGCTCGTGTCACGTTCGATATAGCGAAAACGACATTGCAGTGTTCGATTGTGCTCATGTGTCCTGAAGACAGTATTGTCGAAACGAGCGGGAGCATCTTCTCGTCACTGACGTCGTCACGCCAAAGCTCTTCTGAAGGTTTTGGGGAATAACAGGTACGGCATGCGACATACACAATTTTTAATAAATTATCCGGGTAATGCAGTATTGCTACAAGCGGCTCATTTTGCATGTGATATCCCCCCCTTTTTCGATTACGGAAAATCGCATGGGTACATGCAAGCGGCAGGGCCATGTATCTGTCAATAAGAAAGCATCAGAACATGCGTCACTTGAGGGGAGGCGTCACTTCAGCGGCATTTTGTTTCTGCTGAGCGACCCGCTGTGAAGAGTAAAGGAAATTGTCCAGAATTCTGTAAAAATCGAAGTGATGCAGTACACGCGACCGTGCTGCACTGCGCATCTGCTCGAAAGCGGGTGAGGAGTCACAAATCAGCCCGTGAAGCGAATCGATTTGCTTTCTCCATAATTCGATATCCCCCGTATTAAGCACATAACCGCTAACCCCGTCCTTGATAATATTTCGGGGCCCGCCGATATGAGACACAAGAACGGGAACGCCGCAGGCCTGTGCTTCAAGAACAGCCATGCCGAAGGTGTCGATTTCACTCGGGAAAAGCATAAGCTCACAGGCAGAGTAGACTGGCGGAAGCTGATTGTTCGCAATAACCCCGAGAAAATGGATCTGTCCGTTTGCAAGATGGCGCTTCTGCAATGCGGAAAGATAGGGACCCTCTCCCACAAAAAGCAAATGAGCCGAGCTGTCCCTTTCAAGAAGAGGACGTATCGCATCGATCATAAAATCGATCTTCTTGTCTTCTGAAATACGCCCCGCATAAATAAAGTAGCGCCCCTCCGGAAGATTATAGCGCTGCATTACCAGCTGCCTGGCCTCATCTTTCGGATACGGATAAAATAGGTTCGTATCGATACCGCGAAAGAAGATATCCATCTTTCGACGGTCATATTTTCTCGCTGAAAGAATCTCGATATACTCCCGGGAAGGCACCAGCACATGATCGGCCCACGAATAGAACATTTGCACGCCGAAATCGATAAGCTTGATTCCCAGGGTGTCTTTTCCCTTTATGTTATACAGCACCATGTAAAAATCGGTATGATAGACCGCCGTACACTTGATTCCGAGAAATTTTGCGTAAATCATTCCGTACAGACCGACAACACCCGGTGTTGATATGAAAACCTCATCTGCACGATAATGAAAAAGCATGTTGAACATTTTGAGTATGGACGGAACCTTCAGACGAAGGGCATTATAATAGGGCATCTTGATATTCAGGACAGGCTCAAGATTGATGAGCGTCGGCGGCAGAGTATCATCACGCTCATCAGGGGCAAGGCTCGATATGATTTTTATGTTATCACCACGACGGTGCGCGAGCCAGCCGATGTTTTTAAGGGTTATCGAAACTCCGTTGAGATCATTAATCGTATCGGTAAACCAGAGTATGTGTTTGCGACGCGGCCCCTGATCCTGATTTGCGGGACTTGTAAATTCGTCAGTCTTCTTCTGAAGCCGGTAAAATACAAACTCCATACTGATCCATAGAAGGACACTTCCCCAGAGAATCAGAACCAGCTGCATAATTGATAATGTCATAAACAACTCACTTTGGTTCGAGGGCACGGAAGCCCCGTTAATTCAGCTCAAATATTCTCTATACGCAAACGTACAAGTACGGCAGCCCGCCCGGGCAATCAGCATCTTCAAAACAATACTCAGCATATAAAGAAGCAAAAATCATACCGGGAATCAAAAGCCTCCATCAATCAATGATATTATCTGCGATGAAGTATCCCCCCTTATTACGCGATAACAATAAAAAATCAACCATATTGTTCACGGTTTCTTTCTCTTCATCAATACGAAGCAGCTATACTTCGTCTGACACCCGCAATTTTGCAAGCGGTATAAGCATTTTATGGATAAAGTATCAAAAATGCAACACAAGACGCAACATAACAACAGGATCAGCC
>JAEWVL010000318.1 GCA_023396665.1 Spirochaetota bacterium | reverse complement strand
CCGACACCTTCGTAGCAATAACAAGCGAAGCAGCCTTTGGCGCAGAGTTTTTACCGCTGTTCTTCTGGGCTCTTTCGGGAGGATACGCAACGATGAATTCTCACACAACAACCGCTACTAGCCCGCGTTTTATCCCGCCTCGTAAAAATTTCGCGGAATACATCGACGGAAGCAATCTCGCCTGGGGAAAGGGATCTCTGGTCATCGCCGGAAAAACTCGCTATCCCTTAGGACTCAAGCCGGCATTGCGGGGATCGGCCGCCGCCGCAGCGGCCTGGGACAAGCACTACGTCCATAGAGTCGATGAGCGTTACAGAGATTTTTCCGCATCGTTTTCGGGAGGATTCGTGCTGATGAGAAATTCCCTTTTTTTATCTCTTGACGCGATTTGCCCATGGCGATACAAGCATATGGGCTATCCTGATATACTATTTTCTTTGAATATGGAATTATGAAATGAGATACGCAAAAATTGAAAGAAAAACCGGTGAAACGGACATTCTTCTGGAAATCACAATTGATTCCGCTGAAGAATCTTCGATACAGTCGGGAGTGCCGTTTTTTGACCATATGCTCGGTGCTCTCGCAAAACACGGAAACATGAAGATCAGCCTGCTGTGTAAAGGTGATACGCACGTTGACGACCATCATTCCGTAGAAGACATCGGCATCTGTCTGGGACGTGCATTCAAAGATGCTCTCGGTAATAAAAAGGGAATTGTTCGATTTGGAAAGTCTCTTGTCCCCCTGGATGAAGCTCTAAGCGAAACGATAATCGACGTCTCGGGTCGCCCATATTTTGTATATAACGGTAAGCCGCTTGAGGGTAAAATCGGCGCGTATGATGCACAGTTGACTACAGAATTTCTATATTCTTTCACCGCAAACGCGGCAATCAACTGTCATGTTATTCAGCATTACGGAAGCAATCTGCACCATATACATGAGACGATTTTCAAATCGCTTGCTCTTGCACTTCGTGAAGCTGTCACCATCAAGGGAACTGCGGTGCCGTCCACAAAGGGGATTCTTGAATGATCTCGATACTCAATTACGGCATAGGCAATTTACGCTCGGTTGAAAAGGCCTTTCAGTTGTATACCGACAAAGTAAAGGTTGTTCGCCATCCAGACGAGGCGGATGACTCTTCATGTATCGTTGTTCCGGGAGACGGTGCCTTCGCAACGGCAATGCAAAATCTCGAATCGGGCGGCTGGTGTGATTTGATACACCGTCATATCGGGAAAGGTAATCTTCTCGTCGGCATCTGTGTCGGTTATCAGCTGCTTTTTGAGGAAAGTGAGGAATTCGGATCAAGCAAAGGCCTTGGCCTTCTCAAGGGCAGGGTAAGACGGTTCTCAACCCCCGGGCTGAAAGTGCCTCATATGGGTTGGAATACTGTACACTTTTCAAAAGAGAGCTCGTTTGTTGACGGTATCAGTGACAAAGGCTGGTTCTATTTTATCCACACCTACTACCCAGAAGGTGTTGAAGAGCAATTCATACTCGGTAAAACAGACTATGGAGTAACGTTTCCCTGTATTGTCGAAAAGGATAATATCTTCGGAACCCAATTTCATCCCGAAAAGAGTCACTCGATGGGCTTAAAAATTATTGAAAATATAGCGAGGCGAGCATGTTCCTGATTCCCGCAATCGACCTGAAATGCGGACGCTGTGTGCGCCTTGTTCAGGGTGATCCGAACCGTGAAACGGTTTACAATGATGATCCGATCGCCCAGGCGCTTCAATTTGCCAGAGACGGAGCCGATCTCATACATCTGGTCGATCTCGACGGAGCTTTCAGCGGCGAAACTCCGAATTTTTCTGTGATTGAGAAAATCACAGCCGAAGGTATTTCCGTCGAGGTTGGCGGGGGGATACGTTCACGAGAGGCGATTGAAAAATATCTTGCTTTAGGCGTGAAACATGTGATAACAGGCACGATTATGCTTGAAGATTCATTCGAATCTCTTGCCAAAGAATACTCTTCCTTTATAACCGGGGGGGTCGATGCCCATAATGGAAAGGTTGCCACTCACGGATGGAAGAATACAACAGCAGTTGATATCATTTCGTTCATTCGTAAAATTAAGGACTTCGGTATCACACGTTTTATCTGCACCGATATCGCCACTGATGGAATGCTGTCCGGGCCGAACATTGATTCTTTTAAAAATATTCTTTCGTCGGTTGAGGGCATATCTCTCGTTGCTTCCGGAGGTATTGCCTCAATTGATGACATCAGGGCTCTTCGCGCAATCAAGGGCATTGAAGGCTGTATTTCGGGAAAGGCGATCTATGACGGACGTATTGACCTCGCCGAAGCACTGAAAATATAAGGAATGATCGAAAAGAATTTTTTTTGTGTTTTTAACATCTGAAAACTTTGTTATATTGTTATTGCACCGTACTGCAGAATCGTATTAATCGAAAAATGCAAGTATGACGCCTTTCAAGTAAAGAAGCTGTATCTGGAAAAAGTGATGCCTGATTCGTTTGAACAGAAAAGAATACCCGGACTCGAAATGTATGAGCGGAAGATATTTGATCTTCGCCAGCTCATCGAGATCAGTAAAGGCTTAAATTCCACTCTGGAGTACAATGTACTTATAGATTCGATATTGCTGACCTGTATGGGGCAGATGCAGCTGATAAAAGCGGGTATCTTTCTTAAGAAGGGAATTGACGAGGAACACTATTATCTTCATCGCAATTATAAGGGATTTGAGCTCAATCACGAAAAAGAGTATATCATTGAAGAAGAATCCGAACTTATAGAAATGCTTGAGAGCTCTGAATCATGCTGGACTATGGAGGAACTGATACCCAAACTCTCCAACAGTGCCGACATGGCCTGTCTTCATGACATCAATCCATGCCTGATAGTTCCACTCAAAAGCAAAGGTAAACTGAACGGTCTCATTGTGTTGGGCGAACGTATCAACCAGCTTCCGTTTTCAGACGACGAGAAGAGCTATCTGCTTGATATCGCCCAGCTTGCGGGTATCGCAATAGAAAACGCATACCTTTATGAGCTCGCAACAACCGACATGATGACAAAGCTGAAAATTCACCATTTTTTTCAGACCCTGCTTGTCGATGAAAGAGAGAAAGCGATCAGGAGAAACCGTCCGCTCTCGCTCATGATGATAGACATAGATCATTTTAAGAAATTCAACGATATCCATGGTCACCTGTGCGGCGATATTGTTTTGAAAAACGTCGCCCAGATTATCAAAAAGAACTGCCGGCAGATTGATATTGCAGCAAGGTACGGTGGCGAAGAAATGAGCATTATTCTGCCAAAAACCGATCTGGAAGCGGGATTAATCGCTGCGGAACGGCTTCGTAGAAGCATCGAGAGTGCTGCAGTCATGCACGACGACAAAGCTTTGGCTGTAAAAGTTTCGATAGGTGTAACTGATTTTCATCCTGAATTCGACCATAGTAATGCTTCGATGATACAGCGCGCCGATAAAGCTTTGTATCTGTCAAAACGAAATGGCAGAAACAGAGTCTCTTTCATTTCATAATTTTCCGGTATCGATAAATAATTGCACTGACACTTTGATTTTTATTGACAGAAAAAAGCCATTAATATCATTTGTACAAACGCGGGCCCTTAGCTCAGTCGGTTAGAGCGGCTGACTCATAATCAGTAGGTCGTAGGTTCAAATCCTACAGGGCCCAAAGAGAACAACATCTTTTCATGTGTTATTACTCTTAAAATGCACTAAAGATTCGGATAGATGAGGGACATAATGTACGCAATTGTTGAAATAGGCGCGAAACAGTACAAAGTCGAAAAAGGCATGACGGTTGATGTCGAAAAAGTAAATGTCGGCGAGCAAAAATCACTTGTGCTCGACAAGGTTCTTCTTGTCGCAGACGGTGATTCCGTTACCGTGGGAACACCATATGTTGCAAAAGCTTCAGTAAAGGCGACTGTTGTGAACGAGCACAAAGGTAAAAAAGTTCTTGGAATGATTTTTCGTAAACGTAAAGATTCCTATAAAACTTTTGGACAACGTCCTGTTTTTCTGGAACTCAAGATAGATGAAGTTAACGCATAGATGTGATTGAGGCGCATTTTTTTCTTTCCGAAACGTTCTCGTCGAGAACTCTGCTGTCTCAAATATCGGGGCATGCGGGTTTTGCGAAAGCAGGAAAGGATATAGTATGTGCTGCTGTCAGTATGTCGATGAATACACTGGCCTTATCCCTCGAAAGGATAGCCGGTGCTTCTGTTTTTGTAGATACAAACGAGGAATATTGTCTATACGTCGAGCATGTGCGATATCCCGATAAAGCCGATACCCTGATACGGGCGGCAATAATCGCAATAGCATATCTTGCAGAGCAATATCCCGAAAATGTCAAAATTCAAGTAATGCAGAGGAAATAATATGGCACATAAGAAGGGCGGTGGTTCGACAAGAAACGGACGCGACTCTCATTCTCAACGACTTGGAGTGAAACGTTCTGACGGTCAGGTGGTAACTGGCGGCAGCATTATCGTACGTCAGCGAGGAACAAGATTTCATCCCGGCAATAATGTCGGAAAGGGGTCTGATGATACACTATTTGCAAAGATTGCAGGTGTAATCAAATTCGAACGCTTTGGTAAAGACAGAAAAAAGGTTTCTGTATATCCCGTAGCCTGATAGTTTTCTGTTTTTTTTGCCTTTATTCAGGGGTGGCGCTTGTCACCCCTTTTTGTTTTTATTTGTCTCAATTTGAAACCGAGAAAAACAAGCATTGTATAGATTTTTTTGATTTTTCTTTGGAATTATTTGAGTTTCAGTTCAAAAACGTGCAATCAGAGAATAAAAATTACCAGCAAGAATTACAAATATTATGCCTAAATTTACTGATACGATTTGTATAAAGATTGCCGCCGGAGACGGCGGACATGGCTGTGTCTCCTTCCGTCGTGAAAAATACGTGGAAAAAGGCGGTCCTGACGGCGGTGATGGCGGCACCGGCGGCAATGTATATTGTGTCGGTGACATAAACTATACAAATCTGTCCTACCTTTATAAGGATCGCACCTACAATGCCGGCAATGGGCGCCCCGGAGAGGGAAGAAACAAGCATGGTGCCGACGGTGATGATCTGACCATAAAGCTTCCCATCGGTACAGAAATAGTCGATGACGAAACCGGTGATCTTATTGCGGACATAGTGGCTGAAGAAGAACCGGTCCTGCTCGCGAGCGGAGGACGCGGCGGAAAAGGTAATGCGTTTTTTAAAAGCGCGACGTTCCAGGTTCCCCGCTTCTCACAGTCGGGTGAAGAAGGTCAGCGCAAGATCATTCGATTAAACCTGAAGCTGATTGCCGATGTCGGATTGATCGGATTGCCAAATGCCGGTAAGTCAACATTTCTCTCTGTGGTTACAAACGCAAAACCAAGAATTGCTGATTATCCCTTTACCACTCTTATTCCGAATCTCGGTGTTGTCAACGAAGGCGAAAGCGAATTCACCATTGCCGATATACCGGGAATCATTGAGGGAGCACATGAAGGACATGGTCTCGGCTTAAGTTTTCTTCAGCACATCGAGCGTGTTCGCGTACTTATCTTTTTTATAGATATTCAGGAGCCGGATCCGGTTTATACTTTTAAACTGCTGCAATCTGAACTCGCTTCGTATAACGAGCTTTTGCTAACACGGCCCTATCTGATATCATTAACCAAGACGGATCTTGCCGGTGGAGAAGATCTTGAAGAGGAATTGCTTGACCATTTCAGAAATGAATTGCGAAAAGCCGGAATTGATGCCCCTGTACTTGCTATTTCTTCTTCAACAGGCAAAAACACCCCGCTATTGCTTTCGGAAATTGAAAAACTTCTGAGGTGAAATATGCCGCGAAGCGATTATGTTTCTACTGTTAGACGGATTGTCGTTAAAATAGGTTCCTCTTCAATAAGCGACGCTCATGGAATATCACGTGAAAAGGTTGCAAATTTTGCCGACCAGATTTCACGGCTTTCCGAACAAGGATATGAGCTGGTCATCGTAACCTCCGGTGCCATCAGTGCCGGAGTTGCTGAATGCAAAAAGAAAAGGGACAGCCTGAGTGTTCCCCAGAAACAGGCACTGGCGGCGGTCGGACAAAGTGTTCTGATGGATGTATACCGTGAGGCTTTTTCCAGATATTCTCTGAAAATCGGACAATTGCTGCTCACCGAAGATGACGTAAAAAACCGTCGACGTTTTCTCAATATTCGCAATACCATGAACATGCTGCTTCACATGAATATCGTCCCCGTTGTAAACGAAAATGATACCGTAGTCGTTACTGAAATCCGTTTCGGCGACAACGACACTCTTTCCGCACATGTCGCGCAACTTGTTGAAGCCGATCTTCTTGTTTTACTTTCCGATATAAACGGTTTTTACTATGATCTCTCCGATTCCGAACCGGCCGACATTATAACGCATATTGATGAGAATATCCGTGCCTGTGCCGGGGATGCGGGAAGCACACATGGAAC
>JAEWVL010000171.1 GCA_023396665.1 Spirochaetota bacterium | reverse complement strand
TGGCAGCAGAGAATATTCCGCATATCTGATCCGGACGGGTTCATTGTTGAGATAGGCGAAAAAATGGAAGATGTTGTGAGACGGCTGTTTCAAGAAGGACTGTCCGCGGCAGAGGTTTCGGAAAAATGCTTCATGCCTTTGGAATACGTTGAATCACTGAAATAAAAAAGAGGCTGTTCTTCTATACCCTGGTGTTTGTTGTATGTATAAACCGAATGCGTCAATTATACCGCACACGGTATTTTTTTGCATTCCCGTTCCCGCCCATATTGTCAGAACAGGAGTTCACGGTAAATGAGAAAAGTAAGGGATTTCATTGTAAATCATGCAGCATTGTTGAGTGTTGTGATTTGTTTTTTCGCGGTGCACCTCATTGCGAATAATCAGTACGGATTTCATCGTGACGAACTCCAGTTCATTTCTGATTCAAGGCATCTGTCCTGGGGTTTTGTCACATATCCCCCGTTTACCCCGTTCGTCGCCTTTGTATCGAGAATCCTGTTCGGTGAATCACTTTTCTCCTATCGTATTCTTTCGTCGCTGGTGTTCAGCCTGATTTTGTTGATATCAGGCCTGATCGCGCGTGATATTGGCGGAAATCGGGTAGCCTCGGTGTGTTCGGCACTTGCCTGTGCGGCTTCTCCTGTGCTCCGGTTTTCCGGATCGGTGCTGATGTATATGATTTTCGATTACTTCTGGTGGGCCCTGAGTGCATTGTTTTTGATAAGAGTGATTAAAGGCGATCCCCAGTACTGGATCGGCGTTTCAATCGCCATGTCCATGGGTATGATGACGAAATACTCGATTCTGTTTTTTGCGATATGTGTGTTTGTCTCGATACTGCTTGTACCGGAAAGAAAACTGTTTCTGAACCGTTATTTTCCGATAGCCGCCATTATTGCGCTGTTTATGATTCTGCCGAACGCGCTTTGGCAGATTAGCAATAACTTTATCAGTTATGATTTTCTCAGTCATATTCATGCGCGTGATATGGCCTGGGGCAGAACCGATGGGTTTTTCTCTGACCAGATTTCTGACTGTATGGGCTACGCGATATTTCCGCTTGTGCTTGCCGGTGCATGGTTTCTTTTGTTCAACAATGAAATGAAACGTTTCAGAGCGGTTGTGATCTGGACAGCGGCCGTTTTGCTGCTGTTTGCACTTATGAAAGGACGTGGATATTACTGCGGAGCATTGTATATCCCTCTTGTGGCGGCGGGCTCTGTGTTTCTCGAGCGGCAGGCAACACGTTTTCACTCGCGCGGAATGTATCATTCGGCTATATGCGCGTTTTTATTTGTTAATGCCGTTGTCACCTCGGCCCTGGTTTTGCCTCTGGCTCCCGCGGGATCGGACTGGTTCAGGGTTGTTCTATCTCTTAACGACACCTATGCCGAACAGTTCGGATGGGAAGAGCTTGCGAAAGACGTTGCGCATATCCGCGATTCCATGCCCGAACACGAGAGACAATCGTGTGGGATTATGGCCGGAAATTACGGTGAGGCGGGTGCTCTCGAATATTATGGGCGCCGCTATCAGCTTCCGAAGATTATGTGCGGTACTAACGCGTTTTACGACAGGGGATATGACGAAAGGGAAGTCAGTACTGTTATAGCGGTCGGATTTGACAAAAAATTCCTGGATCGGTTCTTTGACTCATGCGAACCGGCCGGAATTACCCGTAATGCCTTGAATTTAGCCAATGAGGAAACCCGCTATCACAAGGACATTTATGTGTGCCGCGGGCCGAAATTCAGATGGGCTGAGTTTTGGAAAAGGCATAGAAGTTTCGGCTGAAAGTAATATCAACGTATATAGTTTCCTAATGTAAAAAAAGCACTTACATTAATATTCCATATAATGTACATGGCACATAGTGCGCATAGAGCTGTTTTTGTAAGAAGACGTTTATCTTGATTACAGATTCGAGTATTGATAATCAGGTTTATTTTTGATGCAAAAACAGCGAAAATCAGACTCCATGAGAAGAAACCAAAAGTTACTGAAAAGTGATGTATCTTGCTGTGCTGTATCATGAACAGGTTCCATGATAATCCGGCTATGAACAGCATCAGCATAAAAAACCTTTCCCTTTTTTTATTCGAGAATAACATGCTGAACATCAGCATGAATACCATTATAAAGCCGTCAAAATGAAAATACTCCCTGATTCTTTGTGCTAAAGTGAAGGGATAGTAAACAAGGTTGCGAATGCTCAAATGACTGCCCTTTGTTTCCCAAACGGAATTTTCAACACGAAGATCAAGAGTGCGAGCGGCGAGATAATCTACAAGTATATATATACCTCCGTGTAAAATGAATAATTGTATTGCTAATAGTACAATGCTTATGACCGGAATCAATCCGAGAATCAGTAGTCTTTTTTTATCAATGTGTCCGTTATTGTAATACATGAGTGAAGCCATCAATATGAAAGCCGATACGTAGTACATGTAGTAACTTTGACAAAGTAAAAAATAGAAGATAAGTGTGAGAGTGAAGTGAATTGTTTTTTTTGTATCAAGATATCTTAAAAAATAGTAGATGCTCATATTAAAAAACAACATATCAAGCGGCCATTGATGAATAACCGATGAAAAGTGTAAAAACAAGGGAGATGTCGATAACAGAATAAGGCATGAAAGAGTTACTGTCCTGTCTTTGAATAGTGTTTCAATCCATTTTAGCATAAATACTACACCGATATTGAATAAAGCAAGAAAGAACAGGCGTAAGGGAAATATGTCCCTGATTCCGGATCTTATGAGCATTTCGGCAACAAACACAAAGAGACCCGGATTTCTTTCAAAATACAAAAAATGGGTTTTAACAGAAAAAAAAGGACGTTCTGACTTTTTAAGAGCATCGCGATAGGTTAAGATGATGGTTCTGTCACAATCACCCAATATATGGGCGCTTTCAGTTTCTGCAAGATGAGCGTTTCGGGGTAGCGATTTAAGTATTGCGAAAGTATTGAAAAACAAAAAACAAAGAACAATAATTACCAACGATTTTTTATCGAAAACCATGTGTGTCTCCACGCTTTTGAACTTTGCTTAAAAAAGTTCGGTTATTGATGTTATACTGGTGTGTTGAAGGTTCAGGCTCCGGCGATTTGCTTGTCAAGAATAAGTAATGCCATATTTCATCTTTATTAGACTTGTTGCAAAACTGATATGTGCGATTTTCCGCCCGCCGGTGGCGGGCGGAAATGCATCAGTTTACTCAAGTGAGCCTTTTTGTCAATACACGATTTTAAATAAATTTGGTGGATACCCTTTTTATGCCGCCTTTACTTTCGGTTCATTACTAAATGCAGAATAATATGTTTCTTCCGGTGTTGCATAATCCA
>JAEWVL010000138.1 GCA_023396665.1 Spirochaetota bacterium | reverse complement strand
GTCCGAGACTTGGAACAATCGAGCGTACTTCTTTGATTACACCGATTTTGTTCTCACCGAAAGACGCAAGCACGACATCAAACTCGCTCTGCTCTTCAACAGGAGCGGCAGCAGCAGCACCTGCGGCAGCAACAGCAACCGGAGCGGCAGCAGAAATGCCGAATTTCTCTTCCATTTCTTTCACGAGGTCAGCAGCCTCGATGAGAGTAAGCGCGCCAATAGCTTCGAGAAGCTCGGCAACAGACAACTTAGCCATTTTTTTCTCCTTAATACTTAGTGAATTTCTTCAAGTTAACACATCTGAGAGTGTGAAAACTTATAAGGAACTTGATGATTAATTCAAATTTCCCTGATAAGACAGTTACGCAAAAACACGCTGCCCCAGGATCCAAGGGATCCGCTATATATAATGTTCCGATCTGCAACAGAACCGGCGCTCATAATTCAGACGCCGGAAGCAACCAATCGGCTCATCTCTTCAATAATAAACCGCTTACGGTTTCACGCCAGATTGTTTTTCTCAGCTACAGCCTTAATACCACGCGCGAGAGAAGACATTATCTGGTTCATTCCAGACGCGATAACGCGTGCAGGACTGTTCAATCCACTCATGATCTGAGCAAAAAGAACCTCTTTCGAAGGCAGATCGGCAATACGCTGAATGGATTTCTCGTCATAGGTGCTCTTGTCGATTACCCCGAGAAAATACGAGAAACTCTCATGTTCTTTCTTGAACTCTTTAAGAACCTGAGCGATGTCGCCGATCTGATCACCGCCAAAAGCAACAGCGATCGGTCCCTTCAGTTGTTCATCAAGAGATGTATAGCCCTTGGATGTAAGCGCACGATTAAAAAGATTGTTTTTTACGACTTTAAGTTTGCCGCCTTTTGCGCGAATATTTCTGCGCAAACGGGTCAGATCAGCAACCTTAATACCGGAATATGAAGTAAGAATGAAATTAGCCGAACCTTCAAGAGTATCGGAAATCTCTTTCACCATATCAATTTTATATTGCTGTACCATTACTTGTCTATCCCCTTATAGTTGATCTTGATGCCGGGACCCATAGTGGAAGATATACACATTGATCGTATGTAGTTTCCCTTCGCATCGGTCGGTTTCTCGCGGATAACCTGCTGATAGACAGCTTTAATGTTTGCGGCAAGTTTTTCGTCTTCAAAAGACATTTTACCGACACCCAGATGGATAACGCCGGTTTTATCAGCTTTGAACTCGAGCTTTCCGCCTTTGAGCTCCTTGATTATTCCCTTAAGGTCGTTTGTTACGGTTCCGGCCTTGGGTTTCGGCATGAGACCTTTTCGACCGAGAACAGGACCCAATTTTCCCATCTTTGCCATCATATCAGGTGTGGCAACAACAGCATCGTAATCGGTCCAGTTTTCTGTCTGGATCTTTTCGATCATTTCATCAGCGCCGACAAATTCCGCACCCGCATCTTTAGCTTCCTGTTGCTTGTCACCCTTGCATATCGCAAGAACGCGCACCGTCTTACCGGTACCGGCAGGAAGCGTTACAAAACCGCGGATATTCTGATAACTCTTGTGCACCACTTTGATCGCAACTTCAATAGTCTCGTCAAACTTGGCGAACTTGACTTCTTTCATCAGTGCTACAGCTTCGTTTACTTCGAGAAGCTTTGTTTTGTCGACTTTTTGTCTCGCACTGGCGATTTGTTTTCCTCGCTTCATTGTATCCTCAAATATAATTATTTTGCAACATCAACACCCATTGCACGTGCAGAACCGGCAATGATGTTCACCGCAGCATCAAGATCGTTCGCGTTAAGGTCGGGCATCTTGATTGTCGCGATTTCCTCGAGCTGTGCCCGGGTAATCGTACCGACTTTCGTCTTGTTGGGTTCGGCAGAACCTTTCTGAAGCTTCAATACCTTCTTAATAAGAACCGCTGCCGGAGGTGTCTTTACGATAAAATCAAAAGAACGGTCATCATACACGCTGATAACAACGGGAAGGATGGTTCCCATTTGATCTTTCGTACGCTCGTTAAAAGCTTTACAGAATTCCATAATATTTACGCTGGCCTGACCAAGTGCCGGTCCAACCGGAGGAGCCGGATTAGCCTGTCCTCCCGGAATCTGCAGCTTTATGCCTTTTACAAAATTCTTCTTCTTAGGTGCCATAATGTCTTTCCCTCACTGAAATACAATAATATACAAATACTCTTTCATAGTTCACTTGTAATACGTCTTAATCCTCAGCATCTATTAAGGAAGAAAATACCACACAAGTCCACAAATGAACAAGAGTCTCGCAAAATCACTTTACCCTTACACAATTTTCGAGCAAGCCAAGCCTTTAGCCGGAATATACCCGGCAAAAGGGTTTAATCACCTCAGATTTTGCTGACCTGAAGAAAATCGAGCTCTACAGGTGTGCCACGACCGAAAATCTCGACTTTGATACGAAGTCGTCCCTTTTCAGGAAAAACCTCTTCTATGACACCGGCAAAAGTATTGAAAGGACCATCAATAACTTTCACATGTTCGCCAACTGAAAAATCAACCGTAACGGCTGTTCGTTCCTTGACGGTTTTCTCTTTCGTGTCTTCAAAAAGAAGCGCGCTGACTTCATGCTCGGACAAAGGTTTGGGTTTACCATCTCCGAAGCTGCCGACAAAATTGGTTACACCGGGAGTGCTTTTGACAATATTCCATGTCTCGTCATCGAGATCCATGTTCACAATAATGTACCCGGGGAGCGTCTTGCGGGTACGAACCTTCTTCTTCCCTTTCTTGTCCAGATAGGGATCCTCATATGTGGGGATTATGATTTCGCCGATACGCTCTTCAAGACCGAGATTTCGAACCTTACTCTCGACCGCGAGCTTTACCTTATTCTCATGCCCCGAATAGGTGTGAACAACATACCACAATCTGGCCATCGTTTACCCTATTACCAGGCGAATAAGACGCATGAGCACGGTATCGACCACCCATAAAAACAGGGACACAAAAAGAACGGTAACAACCGTTACCGCAGTAAACTTGGTGATTTCATCACGGTTCGGCCAAGTTATCTTTTTCAGTTCGCTATATGAGTCCCGAAAATAAGAAAACATCTTTTTCACAAGAACTCACCTTATGCCTTTGTTTCTTTATGAAGAGTATGTCTGCGGTCGAACTTGCAGTACTTTTTCAGCTCAAGTTTACCTGTCGTGTTGCGTTTGTTTTTAATTGTTGCATAGTTCTTGCGCTTGCACTCAGCGCACTGCAGCAATATGATAGTTCTCATGAAAGACCTTCCAGTAATGGTTTTCGCAGGATGAAGCAAGAGCCCGCTACCAGAATCGAACTGGTGACCCCAACCTTACCATGGTTGTGCTCTACCGACTGAGCCAAGCGGGCATAGTGTGTCCGATATATTCTGTGGTGCCTTTTTTTGTCAATAAAATTTGTCAAAAAAGGAGATTTTGCTGTTTCGGGATCAATTTCAGCGGCTAATGTGACATAATATCAAGATTTTGTATCCCCCCGCATGAAAATACCAAAGACGCAAATGCACAGGCAAGATTTTACACTATTTGATGAACCCCGATCTGATACTTTGAGTTTGAACTGTTTGCCGATAGAACAGGGCTTTGATTACAGGTTCAGACAAAAAAGGATAGCAATCATCCCATTGCTATCCCGATTGATTCTGTAAAAAATTGAGTCGGGGACTTTTATTCGTTTTTCAGAATATAGCCCGGAATGTTCTCCGCCTGAAGCCGGCGCTTGATTTCTCTGGCCTCGCTTTCTGTGGCGATATTGATGACCCTGACCTTGAAATAGTCACCATCCTGAACGATGGTTGTCGCATTTTCGACCACAGATTGCAGCTGTTCCTGCAGCTTCTCGGCGTTTCTTCTTGAGTAGAAAGCACCGCATTGCAGCATATAGGCTCCCGATGAAACCGGAGGCGCTACCGTCGTATAATCGTCTTCGTATGGATCACTGACCGGCGCACTGGTTCCGGTTACCTCACTTCCGCCGCTGACAACCTGCAGGCTGACACGGGCGACACCGCTTTCAAGCATGCCAAGCTCGCGTCCTGCAGCATAGGAAACGTCGATGATGCGGTCGTCCCTGAAAGGACCGCGATCATTGACCCGCACACGAACCTCTTTGTTATTGTCGAGGTTTTTTACCATCAGTACGGTACCGAAGGGATAGGTACGGTGCGCCGCGGTAAACTGATACATGTCAAAAGTCTCTCCAGATGCCGTTCGGCGCCCCTGAAACTGACGACCATACCATGAAGCGTTTCCCGTGAGAGTGGAATCGGTCGATGTGAGATAGGTGGAACCCGTCTGTGTCTGATCGCCGTCAAATCCTGGATCGGGCTCCAGTCCGGTGTCATCTCCGAAACCGAGTGCGTCAACACTCTCGTCGGAAGCCTGCTCTTCAAGGACAGTCTCATCCCGCGTTATATTTTTCCCCTGTGCGCACGATACCAAAATCATAGCGAGCGCCAGGACTGATATTAGCATCCATTTAGCCGTTTTCTTCATTTTTTCCTCCGGGATGTTCCTTTCTGTCTATCTGGTCGGTCTTTTTTTAAAAGTGCTTTAATTAGTTTTCAGCCTTGCGCTGATTTTTTTGCGACATAAGGGAACTTCGAATAAGACCACCCTGGACG
>JAEWVL010000106.1 GCA_023396665.1 Spirochaetota bacterium | reverse complement strand
GAAGGAAACAGCAATACCAGCATACAGGCAATCTGAGTTCCGCCGAAAAGCCACAGAGGGCTCGTTATTTTTTTTTCTAGTAATAGAACAAAGCCGATGAGAAATGACATTGAACAGATATGTCGTAATAGAACATTTATTTTGCGAAATGTCACCAACTGTACAGGAAGATATTCCAGTGTCAAGAAATCACCCATGAAAAATGAAATCAGAATAGCCGCGAAACCCAAAAATAACATGGCATCGATTCTTGGAAGAGATATTAAACCGGTAAAAAAAACCACTGATCCTATGACCAGTATTGAGCCTGAGAGAAGCCAGATCAAACCTTCACCGAGAAATTGCATTATTGCAAGACGGGCGGCGTTATTATATCTGAGGAGAATGTAGGGTTCGGTAATTATTCCTGCCTCATACAGACCGTACAGTTTAATCTCCATAACATTGTCTTTGCCGACCAGCTCGGCGGGAAGTTCAAAGAGTTTGACCGAGTTCCAGATGTTGGAATTTCCCTTGCGCATATCCCCCTGAGACCCCAAGGGAATGCCGTTAAATGAAAGGGAAAGTGCGGTAGCCCCGAGATAGGGGATAACGATGGTATAGTCATCACTGTGCTGTTCACGATCCGATACAAAGCGGTATTTGCAGACATAAACACCCGGTTTAAAGCTACTCCGATTAACAGCATTTCTGTACCAGACGGGTGGGAGCGTATTCACATTGCCGTCGGGAAAGATTACCGTTGAGAACTGTTCAAAGCGCAGTGCATTGTGTGGCCGGAAATACAGTATACGGGTTGCAAATATGATAAGTGACAGGGTAAGTGCCGCCCCCAGCAAGGCCAAAGGGATGGATGGGGGAATGGAAAATTGACATTTAATCACTGAATAACCCGTTTATTCGATTATCCGCCCGCTTGGAATTGCTATGCGAATTGTTCCGTAGGCGGTTTCTAATTGCAGAATATTTCCAAGCACTCTCAGATCATTAATATACGAGATATTTTTCATCCAGACAACTTTTCCTGAATAAGACGCACAATAGAGTCTGTCGTTGCCAGCAATATATACGCGTGAAGCTTTTTTCACGGGACCGGCGCCTATCTGGCTTGTCCAAATAATTTTACCGTTATAGGAATGATACATGTCTGAAGCGGTAAGGGTGAGTGTGCCCAGAGCGGACGATCTTGCAGAACCAATTCCGACCCTGGTTTCGGGTATATCAATGCCGGAGATATCAATGATTTCATTTTCATTATCGCGGTAATCATAAACAAGAACACCCCTGCATTTATCATATAGAGCCAGTACATCACGAATGGAATCAAGTGCAGCCCCTGGGTCTTTGTGATTCTTTATAGCCTCACTATAGGCATTCTCGGTTTTGACCTGTTGTCTTTTTGTCAGTATCGCATAGTTTCCTGTTATAATCTCTGTGGCTCGTGTAATGAGATGAAGGGGGGCGCCGTCAAGAACGGGAATGCGTTTTGAAACCAGAACACTGCCGCTGAATACGCTGATTTTCGTGGTACCGTAAGCATCGGTGAGAACACTGAAATGTGCCTGTGCGCCGGAAATCACCGCTGTAGGCGTATATATATATAATTGTGATTTGCCATCATGGAAGCCCTTGACAAGGAGATATCCGTCTTCCATGTCAAGGTGAAGCAAATTTCCTTTTCCGGAAACAGTACATTCTTTGAGCGAAACGGTACTTGCGCTTCCCATTCTTATGAAAGCTGTTGAGAACAGCAGTTCGCAGCTTGATCCCGGTGTACTTTGAAGTTTTGATCCTGGATTGATGATGTCAGCGGAAGAAATTTTCTGCCGCTTTGAATGAACGTAACCGCTGCAGTAGACCACTTCGGGCATAGCGGATATATTCAAAGAATTGTCTTCAATCTCCGGATTTTCAGTTGAACAAGCTGCCGGAATAGCAAATAAAAGCAATAGTGATAAATAAGTGCGAAACATGAATCCTCCGAAACGTGTGAACACATGCGGAAAAAGCGTACTATGACATTTCTTATTGTCGGAGCGACAAGTGTCCGACTTTACAGGCATAATGATTATTACAAAAATATCAAATAATTGTCACAAAAGGCAACGATTAGTGCTCCCATTGAGATAAAAGCTAATCTATTTTTTCCGCTTCGGCTCCATCAGAACGAGTGTTTCGATATTGGCGGTACCGGCAAACATATCATATGGAATAAGTTCCGCGATACGGTATTCCCCCTTCGTCCACAGATCACACTCCCGGGCTAGTTCTTCGGCGCCGCAGAAAAGCTGTGCCACTTTGTGCGGCAGCAATGCACTGGCAGCCGCAATTACTCCACGGCCGCAACCGTTTCGGGGCGGGTCCAGAATCATCGATTTCGCACCTCGCAGGGGAGACAGAACGGTATCTATTGTCTTCGCGTCGATTGATCGCTGATAAAAGGTGTTCCTTGATTTTTTACAGAGATGATCGGCATTCTCTTTCGCACTGGCTATCGATTCACGGGCACAATCGATGCCGGTGATCGTCTGATAGCCCTTGGCGCACAGACATGAAAAAAAACCGTAACCGCAATACAGGTCAATAAGCGCGTCACCCGAATCTTCAAAAAATGAACTTATCTTTTCGGCAATCAATTCGGCAACAGCTGTGTTAACCTGTGAAAAGGAAAGCGGATGATGCTGAAACAGCAGGCCTCCAGCGCGAACACGCATGTTTCTGGGGCCGAAAAGCCTCTTGAATGCATGTGCATCGAGGGCTTCAGCGTCGAGATAATACTTCGAACGCGAAGGGTCATGAAAGATAAAGGCCGAGACGAGAGCGGGCAGCTCGGCCTTCAGCTCTTCGGAGATCTTGGTAAATAGATGTATGCTGTGCCGGTCAACTTTCGCAAGATTGAATATGAGCGAACATTCCGTATCGCCTCGTACAATACAGAAATTGATTCCCGAAAGTAGCGTTTGTTTAAGACCGGAAAATAATTGTTCGAGAGCCGTGAATATCGCCGCATGAGTGTAGGGCTCAAGACGTGAGACCAGCTCCGGTTCATCAGTGTCACAAATAAGGCGGATACGTTCGTTGATCGTTTTTACGCGGCGCTTGGAGGTCGTACGGTAATTTCTTCCGCAAGGTGCCGGAACGAGATTCTGCGGCTTCACAATGCCGCTTGATTGACAGAAACTATCGAAGGCTTTCTGTTTGATCCTGCACTCATCGGCATATTCAAGATGTGTAAAAGGTTCGGCCGGGCGTCCGCGTTTTTTTGCGAATTGTCCCGCCTCCTGAAAACAGCGTTCGGCGAATCCGACAGGTAATGAAACAGAAATATTTCTGGCCAAGTACTTCTCCCTGCAGTTGATCCCTGTCAACAGGGTTCTGCTTTATAAAATAGTTTCACGTGACACTCTGGGAAAACATGCAAAATATGCACATACATTTTCATCACAATTTTGAAAATTATGGCAACGAAAGTTTTTTTCAATCAATACATTTGTGACCCAGACTGTTTTGCTGCATGGCGATTATTGTGCCAGATCAGGCGTAAAAAGCGTGAAATTCCTTTACAAAAAAGTGCTTAGTGCTCCCTTTAGCAGAAAGGGAGCACTAATGATGGAACTTTCACGACGACTTGCGTTCACCATAGACGCCGAATGTCCTCACAGCTCGGCCAGGGCTGCAACGTTTCGTACAGCGCATTCAACCGTGCAGACACCGCTTTTCATGCCGGTAGCCACTTGCGGTGCTTTGCGTAATCAGACGCTTGAGACCGTTCACGATTTCGGCTATCCGGTTTTGCTGGCGAACACCTATCATCTGCTGCTGCGACCCGGTGCGCGTTTCTTCGAGGAGTTCGGCGGACTTCACCGTTTCATGAACTGGAAAGGGTCCATCCTTACCGATTCGGGGGGATTTCAGATTTTCTCCCTGGCTAAATCGCTTACCATTAAAGATGAGGGCGCCTGGGTCAAAAGCTATATCGACGGATCCCGTTTTCTGCTGAGTCCCGAGAGTTGTATTGCCGCACAGCGCTTTATCGGCAGTGATATCATGATGGTTCTTGACCAGTGCATATCCTCCCGTGCACCCAAAGACGAATGTCGTATAGCCACTGAACGTACCGCGCGATGGGCCGAGCGTTCTCTGGCTGCACGCGGTGATTCCGCTCAATCAATCTTTGCCATCGTTCAGGGCGGCTGCTTTGAGGATCTGCGCGCACAAAGCGCGGCACAGCTGAGTTCGCTCGGTTTTGACGGTTTTGCGATCGGCGGACTGGCGGTCGGCGAAAGTGACGAGGAGCGTAAGGATACAACAGCCTTTACCGCAGCGCTGCTTCCGCGAAATTTGCCGCGCTATCTTATGGGAGTCGGAACCCCTCTTGATCTTCTCGAAGCCGTCTATCGCGGTGTCGACATGTGCGACTGCATTCTGCCGACAGCCCTCGCTCAACAGGGTGCCGCATGGACTTCAAGAGGCAAGATTGAGCTGCGCCGCGGCGTGTACAAGAATGACGACAGTGCGCTCGATCATGACTGCAAGTGCCCAACCTGCGTAAGCTACAGCAGGGCGTTTTTACATCATCTTGTCAAGTGTGACGAACACTTCGGAGCGCATCTTCTCTCACAGCACAATCTTTTTTTCTATAAGAAACTCATGGATACTATGCGAAGCGCCATTATTGACGGGAGTTTTCTTTCTTATTACAGACAAACAAAAGATGCGCTGTCGGCCGAGGAGAGCGAATATCCCAAATGTCATCCGAAGGGTCCCAAAAAAACGAAAAATATTATTATGCTTGGCAACTTTGAAATACATAAAAACAGTGCCGGGTTTTTCTGTGTTCGCGATCGTCAAAGCGGCGAAGTCATGCATTCGGTGAACGAACCGGCTAAAGAGGCAGAAGAGCTCTATGTCGCACAGATTGATCCTGAAAAACATCTTTTGAAAAAAACGGGTACTCCTTTTGTCGTATGGGATGTCGGCATGGGTGCCGCAAGCAATGTCATGGCACTTCTGCATTCCGTTGAAGCGATGATCAAAACAAACAGGGAAGTGCTGCGTCCGCTTCTGCTGTCAAGTTTTGAAAACGATACCGATGCCTTGGGACTTGTTCTGAAAAATCCGGCTGTTTTCCCTCACATACGGCACGCAGCACCTCATGCAATTCTGGAAACGGGTGAGTGGCATCACGCTTCGGGTAAACTTGACTGGTACCTTCATAATGGTGATTTTCGCGAAAAGATGCATGAAGCTGCCGCTCCCGATGTAATTATCTACGATATGTTTTCGATGAAGAGTGCCCCGGATTTGTGGTCATACACCCACTTTGAGAAACTCTTCGGATTGTGTGCTGAAAAACCGGCAAAACTGCTTACCTACAGCGCCTCAACACAGGTGCGCAGCGCATTGCTGGCGGCCGGTTTTTTTGTCGGAAAGGGAATCTCGAGCGGCCCGAAAGAGGAGACGACTATAGCGTACAGCGGTAGCGATGCTTTTGACGCTACGGTGCAATTGCTTGACCATGAATGGCTGGGGCGCTGGGAAAGATCATCCGCACAATGCGCGGAAGGTCTGGACGATGAGGAATGCGAGGCGATCATGTCCAGGGTTCGCGGACACAGGCAGTTTCAATCGGGCTTTGCCCCTGCGCGAATACAATAGGGTGTCTGTTTCGCAAAAATTCTTGTGTTTCGTCAAAAAGTATTTCACAAGGGGGGACAATTTGTACAAATGTCTCCGGAAGCGGGTTTGAGCCCGCACAGATAAGGAGCGAATCGTGGACAGACTGAAAGTCTTGACGGGAAATTCCAACAGAGTACTGGCACAAAAGATAGCCGATACCCTTCGAATTAATCTGACGCCTGTCGAGTGTTCCCGCTTCAGCGACGGGGAGATTTTTGTCAAAATTCAGGAGAGCATCCGGGGATCCGATGTGTTCATCATACAGTCGACAAATAAACCGGTCAATGACAACATGATGGAACTCTTGCTTCTTATCGATGCCGCCAAACGCGCATCGGCAAAGAGTGTGACTGCGGTTGTTCCTTATTACGGCTATGCCCGTCAGGATCGAAAAGTTGAGCCGCGAGTCCCCATTTCGGCAAAAATGGTCGCAAATCTGCTGGAGAGCGTCTCAGTCGATCGTCTTGTTACTGTCGATATCCATTCAAACCAGACACAGGGCTTTTTTAATATACCCGTCGACAATATCTATGCCGCTCCGATTTTGCTTAACTATGTCCGTTCACTAGCAATAGAGGATCTTGTCGTTGTTTCACCAGATGCGGGGGGAACGCACCGCGCAAGATCATTTTCAGCTCAGCTCAATGCCGGACTTGCCATAATTGACAAACGTCGTCCCCAGGCGAACAGGAGTGTTGTCATGAACGTCATCGGTGAGGTTGAAGGGAAAAACTGTCTCATTCTCGATGATCTGATCGATACGGGCGGCACGATTATCAATGCGGCAAACGCGCTCAGGGAACGTGGTGCGCGCGACATATACTGTGTCTGCAC
>JAEWVL010000099.1 GCA_023396665.1 Spirochaetota bacterium | reverse complement strand
ACGCATGCTGCTTGAGAGCGATGCCCCTCATATGCTCCCCGTTATACCAGATAACAATATGAAAGAACCCAATCTGCCACTGAGTCTGATATTCACCATACAGCAACTGCAGGAAATCTGCGACATGCGGGCGCACGAGATTCTCGAAAAAACAGCTGCAACAGCCAGGGGCATTTTCGGAATATAAGCCCCTATCAGTTTTCGTTTCTGTATAATAAAAGGGCCGCCCCTAATGGACAGCCCCTATATAATGCCTTTCCGCGTTTAGCAGCCAGTCAGAGAAAAGCCGCAGATCAACATGTCTTCTCACAACCGGACTATACATTTTTTTACACAAGATTCCAGCGGTTTTATCCGGTGACCATTGTTATTTTTTTAAGGCATCTTTTTCGATCAGAATCTCGGCGATCTGCACGGCATTGAGAGCCGCTCCTTTCTTGATCTGATCACCGACACACCAGAAGGTAATTCCCCTGGGATTTGCCAGATCCTTTCGAAGTCTTCCGACAAATATGTTATCCTCTCCGGCACAAAACAAGGGCATAGGATACTTCCTGTTCGCGGGATCATCCAGATAGCTGACACCTTTTGCTTTCATAAAAGCCGCACGAACCTCATCGACAGACAGCTCCCGTTCTGTTTCGACCCATACCGACTCAGAGTGATTGCGCATAACAGGAATCCGAACACAGGTTGCACTCACCTGTATGTCAGAATGCATAATCTTGCGGGTTTCATTGAACATCTTCATCTCTTCTTTAGTGTACCCGTTGTCCGTAAACACATCCACCTGTGGAATAATATTCATCGCCAGCTGGTACTGAAAATGTTTTACATCAGCCGGTTTTCCCGCAGCATGCGCCTGAATCTGCTGCTCGAGTTCCGTCATCCCTTTTTGACCGGCACCGCTGGCTGCCTGATAGGTAGCAACGTGTACACGCGTAATATGCGACAGTTCTTCAATGGCCTTAAGACAAACCACCATCTGAATAGTGGTGCAGTTCGGATTAGCTATAATTCCCTTGTGATTGCAAACATCATCAGCATTCACTTCTGGCACAACAAGGGGAACATCATCGTCCATACGCCATGCGGAAGAATTATCGACGACCACGCAACCGGTTTCCACCGCTTTTTTAGCGACTTCCTTACTGATTGTAGCGCCAGCCGAAAACAGGGCGATATCATAGCCGTCGAAGCAACCGTCTTCCACCGCCTCGACCTGTATCTTTTTATCACCGAATTCTATCACTGTGCCGACCGTCGAATGGCCCAGAAATTTGATCTTGTCGATAGGGAAATTTCTTTCCAACAAAATCTTGCGAAACTCCACTCCGACAGCTCCGGTTGCACCGAGTACCACGACATTGAATTTTTTCATAAGCATCACCGTAAAATATTTGCAAAATACTACTGCAAAAGAGAGTTGTTGCATCGAGTCCATACTATAACTCCCCCGCGTGATGCGGAGGAGTCGAGAATGATTCGAAGGAACAGATTCACGTTTAATTGTGTTATATTCCTGTCAACACTAAAAGGGGGATTTTCATGAAACAGGCATGTATTATTGGCGCAAGCGGATTCGGTGGATGCGGCCTCATCGAACTTCTTTACTCACATCCTGAAATCCGTATCAAACAGCTTATTGCGAAAAATGAGGTCAATATCAGTATCTCGGAGCTTTTCCCCCATCTCAAGGGATATTGCGATATGAAAGTCGAAAGCTTTGACGCTCTTGACCTGAACGATACCGACATCGTTTTTCTCGCAACCCCCGATCAGGCGGGAATGGATCTCATACAAACGATTTATGACAGGGGGATACCGACAATCGACTATTCGGGGGATTTTCGTTTTCAGAGCAAATCGGACTACGCTCAATACGCTCTCAACAAGTCCATGCAGCCGGTACATCGTTGTGCGCAGCTTCTCGACAAATGCGTATACGGTCTTGCAGAAAAAAATAAGGACCAGATAAAAAACGCACGCATCGTCGGAAATCCCGGATGCTTCGCAATCTCACTCATATTACCCCTTCTTCCGCTCGCAGAGGCGAATCTCATCAAAGGAACAGTTATTTGTGATGCGAAATCCGGAGTCTCCGGCGCCGGAAAGAATCCGGGAAGCGCCAATTTTTATCCACAACGCTACGAAAACATCAACACGTACCGTGAAGGATCACACCAGCATCTGATCGAAGTCGAACAGCTTATCAACAGGTCCAGCCGATTCGGATGCAAGGTCTTTTTTGTGCCCCAGGTTGTGCCGATGACAAGAGGAATACTCTCGAATATTTACATTCCCTCATGTGACTTGAAGGAAAGCGATGTTCACCAGCTGTTTAGCGATTATTATAAAGATGCGCCTTTTGTTAAAATTGTCAGCAAATCACCCGGCACAGCTGATGTTAAGGGCAGCAATAATTGCATGATTCGCGTTAAAAAAGATGACCGTACCGGTACCATGCTTGTCACATCTGTTATCGACAATCTCATGAAGGGACAGTCGGGAAATGCCGTCCAACTGGCAAATCTTATGCTCGGCATTGAAGAGACTGCGGGACTGATGCGGCCAGGCATGTTTCCCTGAGAAACATGCCCTTGATTTTTCGACTGGTTGTACTTTTTTTTCGTAATCTCTTGACATATACCCGGGAATAGTATAGAAAACTGGAACAATTCGCCATTTACGCTGCACACAACAGGAAATACCGATGGCCGACATAGTAATCAAAGGAATTACCGCCTCTCCCGGGATACGAATCGGCAAGGCTTTCATTTACAACGGGGTCAATGTTGTAATACCAAAGTACCACCTTGCCGATACCGAGGTTGAAAACGAAGTCGGCCGTTTTGAAGAAGCACTCATCAAGACTAAACATGATATTATCGGTATACAAACCCAGGTCGCCGGCAGTCTCTCAAGCGATATGGCCGATATTTTCACCAGCCACCTCATGGTTCTTGAAGATCCGGAAATAGAAGAGAAAACGATCAGCACCATACGCAGTGAAAAACGGAACGCGGAATGGGTGCTCAGCGATATCGCACTTGATCTGGTCAAGAGCTTGAATCAAATTGATGACGAATATCTCCGCGAACGCATTCTTGACATATCGGATATACAAAAGCGTCTGATCAGTAATCTTGTAAAGGTTGATCAGACGTCTCTTTCAAATCTTGATGAAGAAGTCATTGTTTTTGCAAACGAACTGACGCCTTCAGACACCGCACAACTTGATCGCAATAATGTACTTGCCTTTGTAACTAACGTCGGGGGCAAAACCTCTCACACCGCCATACTTGCACGGGCACTGGAGATACCCGCGATAGTCGGAACAAGAACCGGTACGCAGGGCGTCAAAGAAGGGGACAGGATTATTGTCGACGGGGTGAAAGGAATCGTTCTTGTAAACCCCTCCACAGAGGAAATTCGCAACTATGTCACCCAGCAGCAGGAGCTGCTCATCCTTGAACGCGAGCTTTCCAAATTAACCCACCTCCCCTCGGTAACACTTGACGATGTTTCTATTGCGATTTACGGAAACATAGAGCTTCCCGAAGAAATAGAGCAAATCAAGGGGCATGGCGCTGAGGGCGTTGGGCTTTTCCGCTCAGAATTTCTCTTCCTTGACAAATATCTTCCTGATGAGGAGACACAGTTTACCGAATACAAACGTGTTGTGGATTTTTTTGATCCGCATCCGGTCACTATACGCACTATAGATGTGGGGGGAGACAAAGTCTACGGTTTCACAGAAAAGTCAAAAGAGCGAAATCCCTTTCTCGGCTGCAGAGCCATCAGGTTTTCTCTTAACAATGAACCAATTTTCAGAACACAGCTTCGCGCAATTCTTCGCACAAGTGCGAAAAAAAACGTAAAGCTCATGTTTCCGATGATATCAACCCTTGAAGAGCTTATTACTGCCAAAAGAATCCTGTCCGAGGAAATGCAGCGCCTTCGTGAACGCGGCCAGAAATTTAATGAAAACATACAAACAGGAATAATGATTGAAGTGCCTTCTGCGGCGATCAATGCCGATATGCTCGCTTCCCATGCGGATTTCTATTCGGTCGGAACAAACGATCTTGTGCAATACATGCTTGCAGTTGACCGTATCGGCGAACAGGTCGCATATCTCTACAACCCCGTTGATCTGTCAGTTCTCAGAGTGCTCCGGCATTTGAGCAAAACAGCAACCGAGAAAAACGTGCCCATCTCAATCTGCGGGGAAATCGCCGGTGAACCCTTGTATACGATGTTGCTTCTCGGACTGGGATATCGCGCCTTGTCCATGACATCGACCTATATGTATCCCGTCAAAAGGGTAATACGCTCCGTTACCATTACAGAGTGTGAGCAGTTGGTAGAAAAAACGATGTCCTTCCAAACCACGACAGAAGCCGACTCCTTTCTGCGCGATTACGTGCATACAAAATTTCCCAAGCTGGTATAGCGATGAAGCTTTACAGCGATCTTGCGGAATATTATTTCTTCATAGAAAACAAGCACCGGAACATCGCTAATGATGTTGCGCTCGTCAAACAGATGCTTCCACGCAATTCGAAATCAAGCATTCTGGATATCGGCTGCGGTTCGGGAGAACATTGCGCTCTGCTGGCACGTGACGGCTTTGTCTGCACGGGAATAGATATAAGTCCAGAGATGATACGCGTCGCGAAAGAAAGAAACGGAATCGGCTGCCATTACATGGTCATGGACATGGTATCCATCGACATGGTGAGGGAATTTGACTGCGCAATCTGCATGTTCGGCTCGTTTGACTACCTGCTCGAACAGACCGATGTTGATCACACTCTCAACAGCATCAACCGCCTGCTTAAGCCGTCTGGTATCGCCATACTCGAAATATGGAACGCCTATCCGATTCACCAGATCGGATCACGCCCGCTCTCTCACGTCTCGACTACCTATGTAAAAGAAACAAAAGTGATCAGGGAAAGGGGTTTCAAACTGATTGAACGGACCCCGAGGACGATAACCGAAGTCTTTTACCGGTATAAAGTGTTTAAAGACAATCAGGAAGGTACTATAAGCGATTCACACATTCAACGTTCATATTACCAAAAGGAAATTGAACGCTATGTCGTTGATAACGGGTTTAAGGTACTATATCGCTATGCGAGCTCGAAAAAGGATCGCTTTCATCGCAATTCAAATAAACTCGTTTTGGTTATCGAGAAGGAATAAAAAACCCGCGCCAAGCGGGTTTAATAATCTATCAGTTATGAACCGGTACCTCATCGGTATCGGTATTTTTTGTTTTCAGAGAAGCCGCTATCTCCCGGGTTTGCTGCTGATTTTTGAAAACCCCTTCACTGTCGGCAAGCGCAAGAAACAGCACTTCTTCCATCCGTGATACGGGATGAATCGTGACGGATTCGAGTACTGCCGGAGGTATCTTTTCCAAATCTTTCACATTGGGTTTTGGAATAATCACCACTTTGATATTCGCCCGTTTTGCCGCCAAAATCTTTTCTTTTAGACCGCCGATAGGAAGAACCTTCCCCCGAAGGGTTATTTCTCCTGTCATGGCCACATCACAGCGAACCGGTACACGACTGAACACCGAGGTCATAACAACCGCCATCGTTATTCCGGCCGAAGGACCGTCCTTTGGGATTGCGCCCTCCGGTACATGCAGATGCAGATCATAATCGCTAATATTGCCATCCAGTGCGAATATCGGACAATTTGCCTTCACGTAGGTAAACGCAGCCTGCGCTGACTCCTGCATCACCTCGCCCAATTTACCGGTAAGTGTCAACTGGCCTTTCCCTTTAAGCAGAGAAGCCTCAACCTGCATCACATCACCGCCGGTAACGGTCCATGCCAGACCGTTTGCAAGGCCGATTTCGTTTTGTTCCCCGATCTCACCGTAGCTGAACTGCGTCGGTCCGAGATAACTGTGAATCAACTCGGGAGAAATCTCCTGTTTGAAATCCCTGCCTTGTTTCACGACTTCCCTTGCAACTTTGCGACACAATTTACCGATCGCACGCTCGAGGTTTCGCACACCTGATTCTCTTGTATAATGGCGAATAATGTACAACAGTACTTCATCGCTGAGCGTGAGATTGTCGTTCGATATGCCGTTTGCCTCAATTTGCTTTTTCAGAAGATACTGACGCGCAATATTCAGTTTTTCATCCTCTGTGTAACTTGATATTTCGATTATTTCCATCCTGTCCTGAAGCGGCAGGGGGATATTGTGCTGCACGTTTGATGTGGTGATAAACATGACCTCGGACAAATCGTAGGGAACTTCTATGTAATGATCGACAAAGGTATTGTTCTGTTCCGGATCCAGCACCTCGAGCAGGGCAGACGATGGATCACCGCGGAAATCTGTGGACATCTTATCAACTTCGTCGAGAAGAATAACGGGATTGGAACAGCCGGCCTTCTTCATGGCCTGTATTATCTTTCCCGGAAGAGAACCGACATAGGTGCGGCGATGACCGCGTATCTCCGCTTCGTCACGTACACCGCCAAGCGATATTCGAACGAATGTGCGGCCAAGGGCGTTTGCAAGCGAACGACCGAGAGAAGTTTTTCCCACTCCCGGAGGCCCGACAAAACAGAGAATGGGACCGCGCATTTTCTCTGACAGATGACGAACTGCGATAAATTCCAGTATCCTTTCCTTCACCTCTTCGAGTCCGTAATGATCCCTATCGAGTATATCTTTCGCCAGATCGATATCGCCGTTATCGCTTGTCGGATTGGACCAAGGTATATCGAGAAGCCATTCGACATAGCTGCGAACAACAGCCGACTCAGCCGACAAAGGCGGCATTTTCTCAAAACGCCGAAGTTCCTTGTAAGCCTTATCCTTCACATCGTCGGGCATGAGCGATTCGGTGATGCGCTTCCTGAATTCCTCGATTTCATCGCTTTCTTCATCGTCACGGCCAAGCTCTTTCTTAATGACCTTCATTTGTTCGTTCAGATAGTAATCCTTTTGTGTCTTCTCCATCTGTTTTCGAACCTTGCCGTGAATGCGTTTCTCGAGTTCCAGAACCTCTATTGCTCCCTCAATGATCTCGATAAGTTTCTTCGTGCGTTCCTCAGGATCTGCAAGCTCGATGAGACGTTGACGCAACTCCAGACGCATCTGTATATGAGCGGCTATCGAGTCAGTAAATGATGAAATATCCTCTATAGCGGCAACAGTACGCAAAGCCTCTTTAGGCACCTTCTTGTTGTTTTCAATATATTTTTCAAATGATGCCAACAGTGTACTTTTCAACGCTGAAAAATCTTCGTCACCGGACGCACGCTCAAAAAGACGCACTTCTACACGTGATGCGCTACCATCGTCAGAAAACTCATTAATAAAAACACGGCACAGTCCTTCGACAAGTACCTTGATAGTTCCGTTCGGAAGTTTGAGTATCTGAAGAATCTCACACATTGTTCCGACTTCATGTACATCGTTACGGGATGGTTCGGTAATCTTGGGGTCTTTCTGCGCCACAAGAACGACATGACGATCCGACTGCATCGCCTCGTCAAGTGCCGCGATCGATTTCTCACGTCCTACAAAAAGCGGCATTATCATCTGCGGAAATACGACGACATCCCTGAGCGGTAATAATGGATACTGTTTCTTTTCGTCTATCTGCACCTTGTAACCCCTGATAAATACTCAAATAATAAGAATTTTGTAAAAACCACGCGATACGCAAAATCTACGAATTCGACGTCATCACTATAAAGATCGATATCTGCAGCCCAAAAGGCGAGTAAAATCCTTTCCAAAGAGCTGTATTCGTTACAAAAACAATCTGATCACACCGATTTGTGCAAATCCGCAGTACTTGCGCAGCACTTTGCAAGTTTTTTACCGTCAAAAAATGAAAAAGGCGGAAAGCATGACGCCCCGCCCTATATCATTCACCAACTGAGGGCGAACATGTCCATCATAAGCTATCCGTCATTACCACTATAGCATTTTCATGCCGATTTCTTGTTCTTTTTGTAAACAAGCCGGGGCGCTTTTTTATTGCGAACGGTATCGGCTGTGATTATCACTTTCTCAACATCTTCCTTCGAAGGTATATCGTACATGAGATCAACCATGATCATTTCAAGCACTGAACGAAGTCCTCTGGCACCTGTCTCGCGTTTGATCGCCAGCTCGGCAACAGCCTGAACCGCCTCATCCTCGAATTCAAGTGTAACATTTTCATAATCAAGCAGCTT
>JAEWVL010000048.1 GCA_023396665.1 Spirochaetota bacterium | reverse complement strand
CGGTATTGGGATTGACCTCAAGTTCAACGGCAATCTCCCGGACAGAGGGAATCCGGTCAACATAGCGACCAGAGATCACCCCTTCGCTAATCATGTCCACGATCTGCAGAAATATCGGTCGCGTTCCGTCAAAGCGCACGCTGTGCCTCCAACTTGCGCATACGTATGAACGGCACCGTCCAAAAAAACAATGGCAGAAGCACAAAATAAACCGATTGAATCGTCAGACTTGCCCACTTCGAGAGTTGTTTGACCTGCCCGTTTAGGGCACTTGCGGCCGGTGACTGATTTCCCGCGAACAAAGAAAACTGAATCATTCCCGACACTACATTTAAATTCTTTTCTGTGATCATTTTTACAAGAACAACGCTGAACGCGATGAACAGAACGGTGAAAAGGAGCACTATCGACAGCACAGTTTTAAAAAACGGTGATTTTCTGAAAACAGAAGCGCCGAAAAAGAAAACACTGTGCAGCAAAACAAGATGCGGCAATATACTTAATGCATTCACAGAGAAAGGATCAAAAAGTACGGAGCCTTTGTTGTGAACCAGAAAAGACCACAGATATGAAACGAGAGAGGTCATTACGAAGACCGCATTCACCACAATAAGATAGACGGGAAATGTAAAAATCAACCGGGAAAGAACCTTCTCGAAAGTTGATGCCGGTAAAAGAAGCCAATCGTGAATATTTGCCGTCTTGAAAACATCTTTGAATGCGCCACCGGCAACAAGGGGAACTCCGACAAAAATGACCAACGAATAAAACGACAGATAGAAATTCATATTGGCGGGAGAACCGCTGATTATTGAAAACAGAAACAAAATACAGAACAGAGTCACACAGAACGGGCCGTAATAGGTAAAGCGGCTGAAAAAATCAGCCTTAAGCACATGAAAAAAACGCAACAAACAGTATTTGCAAGAATCGATCGATATCATATTGCACACTCACATTCTTTTCTGTTTACAGCTTCCAATTGGTCGCCGAGTGCTCCGGTAACAACCGCATTGAACAGAACCTCGATATCCATTTCCCGCTCGCTTTTCCCGGATGTTATGATTGCATATCCCCCCGGAACCTTTTCGTGATATAAGGCATGTGCGGGAATTTCAGACTCAACTGAAAAAGAAAACAATTCTGAGAACTCATCTTTGGTCATGTTGAGCAAAACCTTTCCCTGTTCGATGATGATAATCGGATCAATCATTGCTTCAAGATCACGAACCTGATGCGTTGAAATAATGACGATTTGATCTTCGTTCACCGATGAGGCAAGCGTACGCCGAAATGTCGTTTTCGAGGGAATATCAAGACCGTTTGTCGGCTCGTCCAGAACAATCAGCGAGGCGCGGGTTGCGAATGCGAATGCGATAAGAAATTTCTTTTTCATTCCATATGACATGTTGGAAAGATTCTGGACGGGATCAATGCCCGTCTCTTTGCATATTGCAGAGAAAAGGTTTTTGTCGAATTTCCGGTAAAAGGGCGAATACAGACTGACATAATCGACACCTCTCATGCGGGGAAGAAAAGGATCTTCAGTAACAAAAAAAATATCCGCAAGAAACGCCGGTTCCCGTTTATAGGGTTCACGACCGAGAACACTCACTGATCCGGATTTTGGAAAAATCATGCCGGACACAATCTTAAGTAAAGTACTCTTGCCGGCACCATTTTTCCCGAGCAAACCGTATATCGATCCGCGCTGGAGGGTGAAATTTAACCCGGAAAAAAGGGGTCTGTTATCATAGGAAAAATCAACGTCCTTTACTGTAACCAAGTTGTCTCCTTTTTGGATTCATTCAAGATATTCAGATTATATAAAAATCTGAAACCTAAACATCCAATCTCTCATAGTGGCAGTTTATTGTACCGTTTCTCAGTTTCCTTTCTTCAGGAAACTTCCAATAACATTACATACATAATTGAAGCATTCGGTTATTACCCCTGAAAGACCTGCATGATACAGCAGATTGTTGCAAATCCGGAATACCTACAATGATAAACAAAGTTACAAGTATTCCAGAATAAAAACCGAGCATCCCTATATACAATCGCAAAAGCACCTTTCGTGACATTTTGCGGAATTATCACACATATTGCCTCACCTAAATGAAGCAATATGCGCTGAGTTATGAAAGTTCATTACACACCAGGGGTAAAACTGTTTTCATCTATGAAGTTGAGTTATCCGCCTTGCGTTTTCCCCGCTTCTTCTTGCACATCACGGTGTTCTGTTTGTTGCCTGTAAACAGAGCAGCGTTTGTGACATTCAACTTATCCCTAACTAGTGTACCAATGTAGTAGTACACTAGTTAGGGGGTGGTGATTTGTCAATAAAAAAATGAAAAATATTAATAAATCAGGGCTTTGATTCACCTGGAGCGGCAAAAGTATTGAAACCATTATCCTAAAAATATATTATTCAGATTATCACTTATCAGCCCTGACAGGGTTGTAATCATGCAGGCGCCTATTTGCTAAACTAAAGCGTTTTTTCGGCTCGGCCGATAATGAAAGAGGCAGGTTTATGTTCTTTACATTGCATGGTTGTTTTGTTCAGAGAGCTGACTGTTTTATTACAAGCTCATTCAGCTAATAACATTTCTCGATTGAAAGCAGAGGATCTTTGCCGCGAAATATCTTTCAATTTCTGAAATAACAGGCAGGCAATGATATTCCTGCACAGTTCCATTTTCTTTTATTCAAGCGTGAAATTCGATAGTTGGCATTTCACCACAGCAGTTTGAGACAAACATATCGTTGAGGTTTCAAAAGTGATAAAATACAAGCAACGGAAAAAGCGTTTCTTCGAAGAGCTTGGTCAGGATGATCTTTTCTCTCTGCTCAAGGAGAAATTTCTCACCCGCCCTTTGAAGCTGAAATACGATATCAAAGAAACTCTTCTCAATGTGAAGGAACTGATTCCGGAGAACAAACAGGTTCTCGTGATGACAGATGAATCGTATTCACCCGGGCAGGACAAGATCATTATTTGTTCGGCACTTCTGGACAGATATTTTGAAATTGATTTTGAAATAGTTGAGCCGCAGGGGCCGGGGCTGTTTCTGGTGAGCATTCACGGGGGAAGAAGAGCGACCACAGGGCGTGCGGATCTTCGCTTCAAATGCAAACCCGGCGATGTTGTGGCAACCAACTTTAAAGTATCAAAACAAACAATTGATATTTCGATGTTCAACATGCCGACCGGAATCAAGGTCATCATCGATCAATTCGTAGCGCAAAACAAAAGCCGCTTTGACGTGTTCGAGGTGGGATATTTTTCCACTGATGATACCCTATTAAGCATCATGAAAAGGACTTCAAATTCATTCTTCATAGAAGATCTTCAGCAGGCCGACACATATAAACCGATAATGGAAGATTTTATCGATCCTGCAGAGTTGATGGATCGGGATTTCAGCAAATACATCTCAACGCCCCGCGAGAAAGGGTTTCAGTCAGTGATGATTGTCCCCATCATTTACATCACCGACAACGAGATGTCTATTCCCTTTGCATATATCAGAATTGTTACGAAATCGAGAAAACTCTCAATTGAAGACTATCTGAAAACAAAAGAAACAACGTTTAAGCTGATCGACCGAATTCGTGATGCAAATACACAACTGTTCGAAATTAGACAGCAGATTCTTGATATAAGCAGAGGCGGCGTCAGACTTCTCATAGACAACCCGGAATTAAAAAAATACATGGTGAAAGCGAAAGGATTTGTGTTCGATATTGTTTTTAAGCTGCAGCAGCCGATCACCATCTATGGCGATATAAAATTCACCGCGGTTACTGAAGATAACAATATTGTTCTTGGAATGAGTTTTTCCGGCAATTCATCCCGTAAAAACGAAATGAACCACCTTTACAGCGTACTCAAACCGATGGAAATCGAATACAAGCGCAGACTGATCAAACAGCTCAAAGAAGGTGGAGCGCAAGCTACGCGCTAGGTGCACTGTCGCGGGCAATCTCTGCATCCGATTTGCGGCAATAGTCAGGAGCTATCATTTCGTAACGGGTTTCCCTTTCCCCCCGCAAAACACTCTCGGCTATACTTCTGGCATAACGACTGCATATCTCCGGGTCGGGCCGGGGCAGCAGCTGTGTCCGGTGTGTATGTTTGGAAAAATAATCACCGGCAAGCCAGCAAGTCTCATCAATAAACGGCTCAATTACCGCCGGGTCACAATCCTCTGTCGGAAAAACAATTTTATACCCGAATGGATAATCTGTAAATTCGAAGACACTCGCATAGACCCGTTGTTTTTTTGCATCGAAAGCGACCGCAACTCTGTCGCCCTTTTTAACAAAAGGATGACAGCAAAATATTTCATGAGACGGAAAGGATGCAGCCTTTATACCAAGAATCTGTGCAAAGGTACGGGCACAAACAACCCCTATACGCAATCCCGTAAAAGAACCGGGCCCCGTACCGCACAGAACAAGATCAATTTTGTCTAACGGCAAGCTCGCCTCAGAAAGCACCCTGTCAATGGTTGCCATCAGGTTCTGGGAATGACGTACGGAATCCGACCTGATCGACACAACAGCGTTATTATCGGTAAGAGCGCCGACTATCTCTGTATCGGTAGCGGTGTCAAGCATCAGGATATTCAACGGTTATTCTCCTCGTGGTTTCGTCTATTACTTCTATCTCAATACGGGTTGTGTTTTCGGGAAGACGTCCGCTGGCCTTATCCCCCCATTCAACGAGCGATACCCCCGAGCCCTCCCAATACTCTTCAAAATCAAGGGCGTCTAATTCGGCCGGGTTGTCTATTCGATACAAGTCGAAATGGTAGAGCGTGATACGCCCTTCGTACTCGTTCATCAGGTTGAAGGTCGGCGATGTAACATCTTCATCGACCCCGAGAGCGGCGGCAAAAGCCCTGGAAAAAAACGTTTTACCCGCCCCGAGTGTGCCAACCAGGGAATAACAGTCACCTGCAGAGGAGTTACGGGCCAAGGTCGCCGCCAGACTCTCGGTTTCAAATTCGTTATTACACAGGAAAGTGTTTTTCATAATTCACTCTCCAGTTCGGCGATGAAAGTACGCATGTGCACAGGCAAAGGTGCTTCAAATCGCATCTGTCTGCCGTCGGGATGGGTAATAACGAGCAGGCGCGAATGCAGCATGAGGGGATATTGTGAATAATTTTTTCTTTTGGAATATAACTCATCACCGATCACCGGCATTCCATTTGATGCAAGATGAACGCGTATCTGATGCGTTCTGCCTGTATAAATTCGAACATCAAGCTCCGCCGCCTGCGACCAGCGACGAACGAGAGTATACGCAGTTTTGGCATAACGTCCATTGTCGTCAACACACATCTTGTGGCGATATAGCTTGTGTCGAGCGATCGGTTTTTCGATCACGGCGGAATCACGGACTTCACCGCTTACTATGGCGGTATAGTGCTTTTCTACGGTACGTTGGGCAAATTGTTCAGACAAATGCAGATGTGCCGAATCATTTTTCGCCACAACCATAACACCGGAAGTATCCCGGTCAAGACGGTGAACAATTCCGGGACGTTCGACCCCTCCTATTCCGGATAGATCGTGTATATGATAAAGCAGTGCATTAACCAGAGTTCCCTCATAATTACCGGATCCCGGATGCACCACGAGCCCCTGCTGTTTATTAATTACAACAATATCGCTATCCTGATACAGGATATCCAGAACAATGTTTTCGGGCATCAGTTCAGTGGATACCGGTTCAGGTATGGATATTTCAATGACAGATCCGCTTTCAATACGAAGCCCGGGTTTGGTTTTTTTCGCGTCAACAGTGACCTTTTCCTGTCTTATCAGCTTCTGAATATAGCTGCGACTCATATCTTCAACAGACATGACCAAAAAGCGGTCAAGCCGTTCACCCGCCAATTCTTCGGAAACAATAAATGTAAGTTTTTCTTTCGACAAAATATTAACAACCACCGGGTATCCCATCATGTCCGGGAGAAATATACTTTACAACTTTCAATATTGATTACAATAGGAGGAATGGAAGACATTTTCTGTCAAATAGTTAAAAAATATACAAAGACCGGTCGGGTTGTTTTCAGATCACTTTTACCCTATTTAGTAATGATACCCACTCTGGATATTTTCAGATTGGCTTCAATGGTAACGACGCTTGTTTCCGGACATACAGCTATTATAACGGGAATCGCGGCTCTGGGAATACTCATCGTTATTTCAATTCTGTGCGCACTCGACAAGTGCAATGGCTATAAAGCCGCTTTGATTCTTTTTGATTTGTACGGATCATTCTCTGTCGCATCAGTGATACTGCATTTTGCTTCGATAAAAGCCTTGCCCTCGTTCCTGATTATCTATCGATTGTCTGGCTCTTTGATCAGTCTATTTGTGATTATATTTCTTACACAAAAAGATAAAAATTCTCTTTTTGCAAAGCTTTAGCGTCTCTGTGTATTCTATATTTGTTGTTTGTTCTTTTCGACCTCGGGTATTCTATTGTTTTTGTCTTTTGTTTGCTTTTGTATCATATATTATCCATTCAACTTTCCACTTATTGTACAAATGCTCTACATTATGTCGTATTACGTGTTTGAGATCAACGTAGTTATGTGATACCTTCTTCTTACCTTCAATTTCACAGACAACTTCATCCAAATATGCTCCAATGGCATTCGTTACCATCATAGAAACAGAAAAGCGACAAAAGACACGGAAATCAACAGCAAGATTATACACATCCAGTTCAAAACAAATATTTACAATATGATACCCAACCCCATCGGGTTGATACTCAACCAGATTATAGATTTTTGATTGCTTTAAACGTTTCTCCCGTGAAACAAAATACTTTCTCAGGCACAAGCAAATCAGCTCCGAATGACCTCTCTTACTTTTTTCACAGGCATCCAGTAATTTTGGAATATCGCATAAACGTAAATTAACAGAAGTTCTCATGGCAAGCCTCCTGCTAATACAACGTTTCAAAAATAAAAAATGATAAAAAAATTTAAAAAATTATAAGTTCAAAACGGCCTAACACAAAAAAACCCTTCGCAAATGCGAAGGGTTTTTTTGCGCCAAAGCATGGTAAGAGATGAAATTAAACTAGCATTCTATCAGTCACTTCTCCTCCCAGCCATTTCACGATCAAGCATATAAAGCCCTTGAGAAGAGGCGCTGACCATTGCAATCTTGTTGAGTACTTCGTCGGCATTCGCCTCCTCTTCAACCTGCTCGTTAACATACCAGTCCAGAAAAACACGCGTTGCGTGATCCTTCAATTCGATCGCTGCATCGACAATCGAGTAAATGCGCGACGTTACGGCTTTCTCATGCTTGAGAGCATCTTCAAAGACTTCTTTCGGAGAAGCCCACTCTGCTTTGGGTGCATCGATCGCCTTCCAGACAGGACGCCTTCCACTTTCAAGAAGATAATGATACATCTTCATCGCATGATTCTTTTCTTCGTCAGCCTGAATCTTCATCCAACTGGCGAAGCCAGAAAGATTGACCGAATCAAACCATGCGGCCATCGACAGATAAATATAAGCGGAGCTGAGTTCGAAATTCATCTGATCGACAAGCATACCTTCAATTTTCTTATCCATAATGATCACCTCGTTCCAGGTTACATTTTCCAATGGCCATGAACATTACAATACTCGCGAACAACCAGCTTCCCATTGTCTTTCACAAAGAATTCAGCCTCTGGTTTATCGCCAGGTTTCAGATATTTGCGATTAATCCAATCACCGTTGATCACTTCAATCCATTCAATATAATGCTTCTCCTCCATCGGATGTGCAACAGATCCCACTTTTACACGAATGCCGTCGGGTATTGATTCAATTACAGGAACGTGCTTTTCCGTAGCCGCATCGGTGGTGTTTTCACTCATCAACTTCATGGACTGCCCGCAACAGACGAGATCTCCTCCCCCCACGTGCATCACTTCCACAATATTACCACATACTTCACACTTATAAACAAACAGACGCTGCATACTATTTCCCCCTCACCAGTTAGTATTTACAATTTCATACCACGATTGCGGATGCTGACAGGCCGGACATTTCACCGGTGGCTGATTAGCCTCAACAACAAACCCGCATTTAAGACAACGCCAGATAACCTTCTTGTCGCTATTGTACATTTTACCCGTTTCAACAAGGTCGAGCAATTCTCTGAAGCGCTCTTCATGATGCTTCTCGGCAACAGAAACATTTTTCCACAAAAGCGCGATCTCAGAAAAACCTTCGCTTTCGGCAACTTTCGCAAATTCCGGATAAAGCTCGGTATGCTCTTCGTGCTCACCCATCGCGGCCTCTTTGAGATTCTCAACCGTCGTTCCGAGTTTTCCGGCGGGATACATTGCGCTTATCTCCAGAGGCTCTCCCGATTCAAGATAGCCGAAGAAACGCTTTGCGTGCATCTGCTCCTGAAGCGCAGTCTCCTCAAAGATCAAACGCACCTTTTCATATCCCTCTTTAGCTGCAATTTTTGCGGCAAAATCATAACGGTTTCTCGCCTGTGATTCACCCGCAAAAGACTTGAGCAGATTCTTCTCGGTTTGTGTACCTTTAACACTCATTACAATGACTC
>JAEWVL010000481.1 GCA_023396665.1 Spirochaetota bacterium | reverse complement strand
GTGTTCTCTACATACTGCTGCGCAGCGACATGCTTCGTTCAATCGTACAATCCAGCGACATCACCACCACTTTCATCATCAGTGAAAGGGGAAATATTCTGATACACCCCGATCTCAAGCTTGTACTCAACAACACGGATATTTCCAGACTTCCCATATTTGAGGATTTTCATAAAAACGCGCTCGACAACGGCCAGAAGCACTACACTGAAAACGGCGTGGCGAAGATCGGTTCGTATCAGCGTATCAATTTCTCGGGCTTCTCGCTCGGCGTTGTAACCACGGTTGACACCAAACGCGCACTTGCTGCGGTTTACCGTGTTCAGAAAAGAAACCTGCTTCTGGCGATAATCATTGTCACGGCGGTGATTCTGTTTCTCTGGTTTTTCGCGAAATCGATAACCGTACCCGTAAGAAAACTCGTAAAAAGCGCGAAAGAAATCGAGGGCGGAAACTACAAGACCCGTGTGAAGCCGCTATTCAACGATGAGATCGGCCTTTTGACAAATTCGTTCAACAATATGAGTCAGGGCCTTGAAGAACGCGAACGCATCAAGACAGCCTTCGGGAAATTTGTTAATCCGGAGATCGCAGAACGTGTGGCCAAAGAGGAACTTTCTCTCGGAGGAGAGCTGAAACACGCAGCGGTCTTCTTCTCGGATATTCGCTCGTTTACCGCGATATCAGAAAAGCTCTCGCCGCATCAGGTTGTCGAGTTTCTCAACGAATATATGACCCTCATGGTTGACTGCATCGATAAAACGCACGGCGTAGTCGACAAGTTTATCGGTGACGCGATTATGGCACTGTGGGGTACTCCCATTTCGAGGGGAAACGACACCGAAAACGCCGTGAACGGCGCGCTCATGATGCGTGAAGCGCTGCGCGAATTCAACAGCAATCGCGGAAGCGCTGAAAAACCGGTCATCAGGATCGGCTGCGGCATCAATACCGGGCCACTTGTAGCCGGACAGATCGGGTCGTTAAACAGGATGGAGTACACCGTTATCGGTGATACGGTCAATCTCGCTTCACGCATCGAGTCGCTCAACAAGCCCTTTCATACTGACATTCTCGTGTCGAGCGACGCCTATGCGCTGATCAGAGACATCTACATCGCCGAACCGATGAAAAAGATTCACGTAAAGGGAAAGACCGAGCCGCAGCAGATTTACGCGATTATTAACAGAAAAGACGCCGTCACCGGCCCCCGGACTCTTTCTGAGATGCGCAGTTATATCGGGGTTGAAGACGTAGACTTAAACGGGGTTAACGCTGATGCTTCAGAAGAAAAATATACCATTGTTGAATAAGGATTTCTGGTTCACACTGCTGTGTGCGGCCGTTATCGGATATACGTCTTTTCTGCTCTATCAGGAGATATCGAGCAGGCTCTCCTATTCGGGAACGACAAAGGTGGGGACGATCACCTTCAAGCGCAACACCGCGCAACGGAAATACGCGTCGTTTGCAATCTGGGAGCTTCTTGACAAGACCAGTCCCGTTTACAATCTCGACACGATTCGCACCTCGCCCGATTCGGACGCGAAACTGATTCTTGACGGCGACGTCGCAATCGCCCTCTCGGAACAGACACTGATCGTCATCAACACGACTCCGCGCGGATTCGACATCGAATTTACGGGAGGATCGATCAGCACGATCGCCTCTTCACGGCTTACAATCCGCTACAAGAACACCTCGATCATTGTCGAAGAGGGAACCGATTTTACCCTTAAAGAGATGGAAGACGGTCTTGTCAGGCTGATGGTCAACGACGGAAAGGCCACTGTAGACAACGCGGACAGCATAACAATCGTAGAATCGAATCACACTGCCGATATCGGTGTGTCAAATGTGAACGTCAGGGAGACCGTTTTCAAGAAACGGTATCCGGCCGATTCGAGTGTACTGGTTACCGGCAAAGATACGAAAAACGTACGCTTCGGCTGGCTCAGCGATGAGACCGATACGACTCTGGTGATTTCGATGAGCCGGGACTTTTCTGTTCCTGTTTACAATCAGCAAAGCGAGGGAACAGCCATCGACCTTCTGCCGGGCCGTTATTACTGGAAAATTATTTCCGGTGAGACGGAAAGCGATGTATTCGCATTCAACGTAAACAGGGAGAAGGCGCCGCAAATTCTGACACCGCTCAACGAAGCCATAGTAAAAACACTGAGCGGCAATGTCAGCTTTGAGACCGGCTGGCTGAACAGCGGCGGCGCCGATTCGTATACTCTGCTGGTGTATCAGTCCGGCTCGACGAGTCCGCTCAAGGAGATCAGCACGCTCAACAATTCGACACTCATTGACGGCCTGCCCTCGGGAACCTACGAGCTTCGCGTACGCCCGAACTTTTCATATGCGGCGGAGGTCAGCGATGTGGTATCCCCCCCCGTAATTGTACATGTGGAAACGACCGCGACGCTGCCCGCGCCCTTTATAAGCTCACCGACGGAGGGGGCCTCTATTTCGGATGCCATCGTAAAAACCCAGGGCATCGCCGTTTTCTGGCGGGGAAACCGCGAATACGACCATTACGAGGTGGCTCTATTCAGTGACTCTTCACGCACAAACGCGATTGCGAGAGAAACAGTCTACGGGTCTTCAACTGTTTTTCGCTATCCCCTTGCACCCGGAGAGTATTACTTGTCACTAAGCCCTTTCAGCGGCAGCGTAAGGGGCCAGGATGCTTTGCGCTCGATCAGCGTGAGCGGCACTCCGGGACCGGCTTTGCGCTCTCCGGCAGACGGCTCTTCAATTGAATCGGGTGAACGCTTCAGACTTGTATGGGTTGATCCCCAAAAAGCTTTCGCATACAGGGTCGAAATCGCAAACGATTCGTCATTCGCTGACGTTGTAAAAAAGATCAACACGCCGCTCACCTATACGAGTGCCGCCATTTCAGAGCCTGGCATCTACTACGCACGGGCTTCGATCGTCGGCGCGGACGGAAGCATACTGCTTGCGGGCGCAGCTTCGCGTTTCAGCATCGCCGGAATTCTACGGACCCCTTCGTTTCTCGAGCAGTATAGATACGGTGATGTCAATATTTCGTCGGTGCCGAAACTCGCAACGGGATGGGCACCGGTAGCCGGAGCGACTTCATACAAACTCGATCTGGTACGAGTCGGCCAGGGCATGCGCGAGGATATCGTTTACTCTGCCGAAACCACCTACGCCTACGGAGAAGTCGCTTCTTTTAAGGAACTTGAGAAAGGCCGGTATTATTTCAAATTGACGGCAATTGAGCAAAGGGACGGTCTTCTGCTGAACGCATCCGCACCGGCAAAACATTATTTTGACATTATCAAGTCGCAAGAGGTGCGGTTTATCACCCCTTCTGTTATCTATATCAGGGTCAACTGAGGTTTGCATTGAAACGAAAGGTCATATTACTACTGCTTTTTATACTGACGTCTGTGTGTCTGACTGCGGTGCCGAAATCGAAGCTCGAGTGGCAGAAGGGCGAGGGTATCGCTCTGTACGAAGTTCAGGTTCGCAACAAGGTAACGATGGATGTGCAGAGCTATAAAACCAGCGATGACCACGTCTGGGTCGATCTGCTTTTCGGTTTTTATGAAATGAAGATCATCGCCTACGATTCGAAGGGCCGCATCATCTCGCAGAGCGACTGGATTGCCCTTTCTGTCATGAAGACATATCAACCGGAAGTGAAATCGATGAAGATGGGCTCGCCCGATCGCACGACCATCGTACTTCGCGGCGACAATTATTTTGACCAGACCACGGTATCGATAAACTCGCAGAGCGCCCCCGTTCAGTTGACGATAGTCAATGGCGAATATCCCGAGAAGCTCTACCTGAACGCCTCTCTTGAGAAGAATGCGAAGTATTCGATGCTCGTTCAAAACCCGGGGGGATACGAAGAGTCGCGAATTCTTCATGTGTTCGCGAACGACCATATCATGCTGTTTCGCAATGAATATGAATATTCACGTTATTTCTCGCCTCTTTTCGCCGAATTCTCGGCTTCCGTTCAGCTGCTGCAGAATGACTACTGGAGCGAGACCTTTAATACCGGACTGACCCAGTTTGACCTTTTTGCCGGCTACCATTTCGTTTCATGGTTCGGTTTGAGCGGCGGACTCGAATACCGCCTCTATACGAACAAAAATGATGCGGGAGGGGAGATAGACCTGTATCACCACTTTGTGATTCCCAACGTCGGAATGTTCTTCTGCTACAAGCACAAGAATTTTATTCCCTATATCGACGGCTCCATCGGCTATGCGATGTCCTTTCTTTCGATTTCGACGGAAGCACAGGATGTTGATTTCAGTTCGGGTGATTTTTTCTACAAGTACGGCGGCGGCATCAAGATTTTTGTGTGGCGCCATCTCTATATCGATCCGGCATTTCATTACAGCGAGATTATTCTGAAAGGCAAGTCTCTGCCCTCTTACGACATTTCACTCGGCACAGGGTGGTTTTTTTAAAACGATTGTCTTCTTTTTACTCGCAATCGTTTTACCGCCACCTCCGCTTTCTGCACCCTTCGACTGACATCGCCAGTATCTCTTTCATAATGATTTTTTCGAAATTCGAGTTGCAAAGATTTTTTTATAGTTATTACAAGGAACTTCGAATAATTACCTCCTGAAATGATAGTATCTCGTTTATCATTGGAATTATTCGAAGTTCGAGTTGCAAAGATTGTTTTTTATATTTACCACTCGTTATAGGCCTGCGAATTGAGGGGATCTGGTATTCTCTTTCCGCTCCGCGGTGGATCAGTGTTTTGTTATAATCGAATTATTGTCCACTTTCTTTTGCGCGTCCAAAAGAAAGTGGACAGAAAGAAAAGGACGCCGCTCGCCGCGGAGGCTGTCCCGCAAACTTCACGCGTCGCAGTTCCTGCGATCTG
>JAEWVL010000411.1 GCA_023396665.1 Spirochaetota bacterium | reverse complement strand
GTTGATAGCCTGCTGAACGTCCATATATGTGGAATACTCCCCCGAATTGACGTAGTAGACCGTTTCAAACTGCAGGCTGTAATCGCCGAACTTTGAAAAGTGTGTCCTGTCGAGCTCCGCCATCTCCTGCGCGTTGACTATCGTCTTGATATATTCCGGAATCTCGCGGATTTTCTCTATCGCTGTGTCATAGGTGATTCCGATCTGGAACACAATGCGCCGCCTTTCCATCTGTTTGTAATTTCTGATTCGTACGCTCGTCAGTTCGTGATTTGATACAACAAGCTCTTCTCCCTGAAGGGTTTTGAGGCGTGTGGTTTTGATGCCGATTTTCTGCACGACGCCGAGGTCGGTTCCGATCTGAATGAAATCGTTTTCTTTAAAGGGTTTGTCGAGATAGATTGAGACGGAACTGAATATATCGGAAAGAATATTCTGCAGTGCAAAGGCGACCGCGATAGAGGTGACGCCGAGTGATGCCGCCAATGCGGTGATTTTGACACCGAGATTGTTGAGAATGAACAGGATGGCCAATATCCAGAGTACGGCTTTGAGAAGAATCGTTATCCATCCCTCTACTGCCGGTTTTTCCTTGTCGGATTCCCCCTCGGTTTCTTCGGTTTTTATGAAATAATTGGCAATCATAAAGAACAGGATTTTCTCGAAAATACGAACACATTCGTATACACACATGATCAGAAAGAATACAAACACCACTCTGTTGAAGCCGCCCTTTATCTGCGAGAATTGCACAGCCAGATACGAAGAGAGTGAAAAATAAAACAAAGGACTCATCGTCTTGAAAAGATCTGCGGTAAGCGTTACGACGGGTGATTTGGCTTTCGCGGACCACTTGATAAAGCGACGTACGATCAGACAGTGTAAAAGGAAAGAGGCTCCTATTAACAGGATGAGCAGAACGAGAAACAGGATGAAAGGAAACAGTCTTGTATAGGTGTGTGCGAAGTTCTCTACGATGGCCTGTGCCGATCTGTACAGCGGGAGTATCTTTTCCATAGGCAATCCTTTAGTCGCTTGTTGTCTGTTTGTGTTTTAGGCTTTCTGAGCTACTTGTCAAGTCAGTTATTCACAGCTGCGAAGTTCATTTTGTAGAAGTTGCGTTGATACATTTTTGTTACAAAAACCGGTTATTGATACATTTTTGTTCCAGTGAACGGGATGCGTTCATACATGTGAGCGCTTTTCTCATCAGCAGGTCTGCGCGCTCATGAGAAATGTGATTGCGGCGAGTTTATTAAAATTTATATTTACATGAAATTTTACGTTTGTGACACAATTGCGGGCTGAAAAATATTGCAAAAAAAAATTCAGCCGTTCCGGAGGCCGCTGAACTGTGATTTGAGACTTTTCACACAATTATGGTACGGCTATTGCAACAGAAGGTGCAATGAGTTTAATTAAAAGGAGGATAGGCGTTATGCGAAAACTTATTACCCTTATTTCCCTTGTTATCCTCTGCCTGTTCAGTGTCACCGGTCTGTTCGCTGATGACATTGCGTCGGCGGAAGTAACTTTTGCACTGGACAATATGTTCCTTTTTCTCGGAGCGGTTCTGGTGTTGTTTATGCAACCGGGTTTTGCACTGGTTGAGACCGGATTCAACTCTTCGAAAAATGCGGTGAACATTCTGTTCAAGAACGTGATGGATCTGTGCGTCGGTGTCATTCTTTATTATCTCGTCGGTTACGGATTGATGTACGGCGATGACATTCTCGGCGGATTTCTCGGATGGGGCGGTGTTGGTATCGGTGAATTTGCCGGTGAAGTGGGAGCGGGAATACTTCACCCGCAGGTTGATTTTCTTTTTCAGGTGGCTTTTGCCGCTACGGCTGCAACGATCGTTTCCGGTTCTGTTGCGGGACGTCTGCAGTTCAGGGCGTATCTGTTGTACAGTGCTTTTATTACGGCGCTCGTGTATCCGATCAGCGGTTTCTGGCATTGGGGCGGCGGTTGGCTTAATCAGCTGGGTTTTCATGATTTTGCGGGTTCAATTCTGGTTCATGCTGTTGGCGGTTTTGCCGGGCTTGCCGGTGCCATTGTACTGGGGCCGAGAATCGGACGCTTCGGCAAGGACGGCAAACCCAAGGCGATGCCGGGACACAATCTGCCGCTTGCAACACTTGGCGTGTTTATTTTGTGGGTCGGCTGGTACGGGTTTAATCCCATGAGTCAGCTTGCAATAGCGGGAGCCGCGAACACTTCTGCGGTAATGCTCATTGCGACTAACACTACACTCGCCGCGGCTGTGGGCGGAGTGGTTGCAATGCTTGCGGTTTGGTTTTTACACAAGAAGCCCGAGCTTTCGATGGCACTCAACGGAATTCTCGCCGGTCTTGTCGGCATTACCGCCAACTGTGATGCGGTAACGAATACCGAGTCTATTATCATCGGTGCGGTTGCTGGTCTTCTCGTTGTTGCGGGTGTCAAATTGCTCGATATGCTGAAGATTGATGATCCCGTCGGCGCGTGGCCGGTACATGGTCTTAACGGTCTTTGGGGCGGTATCGCCGCCGGTATTTTCGGTGAGGGCTGTAATCTTGGCGTACAGTTTCTCGGTTCTCTGATAATACCTTTGTGGTCGTTTGTAACAGTGTTTGCTCTTTTCTTCATTATCAAGAAGGTCGGTTGGCTTCGTGTATCGAGAGAAGAGGAGCTTAAGGGACTCGATATCGGCGAGCACGGTGAAGAGGCTTATAGCGGTTTTCAGATTTTTACGGTTGAGTAAGGGGGAATACGATTATGAAAATGGTTACAGCATATATTCAGCCTGAAAAACTATCGGATGTCAAGGCGGCATTGGCTGAAGCCGCCATCACAAAAATGTCGGTGACTAACGCACTCGGTTGCGGGCAGCAGGGGGGATACATCGAGACCTATCGCGGTGTAGACATGGAAGTTAACCTGCTCAAGAAGGTGAGGCTTGATATTGCGGTCAACGAGAAGTTTGTCGAACCGGCAATCAAGGCTATCATCAAGGGAGCCAAAAGCGGTAAAATCGGTGACGGCAAGATTTTCGTCACGCCGATCGAGCGCTGTATCAGAATACGTACAGAAGAAGAGGGTGAGGCGGCCATCGGCTGAAAGCTCTCTGATGATTGAAAAAAAACCGCCGGAAGGCGGTTTTTTTCAATTGTTGAAGAATGCAGCTGTCAGAAACTGTATTTCCCTTTCAGGTAGATGCAGGACAACCGGTCGTAGCTGGAGTACTCTTCCTCTCCGTTATTCCCCTTGCCGAAAAAATCCCCACCAATCATAAAATGCAGTGAGTCGGTAAGCGCCAAATCGGCGGAGCATGACGAGTAACTGTCACCGTGTGCGAAGCCCTGGTAGCGGGAGATTGACAGTTCGAGGGTTTCATGGAAGACTTTATTTGAGACGCTGAGAGTGGCACCGGGCTCATGTGTTTCCCGTTCAAGCTTTCCCCTTTTGCCGCTCACATAATCTTCTATGATTTGAGCCGTCAGTGTCCAACCTGACGGTGTCCAGTCGATGCCGGCAAGAGTCTTCAATTGGTTTCTTCTTGAAGGCAAGTACAGGCCGCTGCTGTCGAAGTGTCGTCCGGCGATATACGCCCCCTCAGCTCTGAAGACAATTTCTCCTACCGGTACAGCCGCATCGGCACCGATCATCCATATCCGGTAGTAGTCGGGACTGACGCTGATACCTGCCGGCTGACCTGTCTGCGCGTCAGGATTCAGCCGTTTTCTGAAGGCTGGTATATCGTCTGTACCTGAAAAAGCTGCGATGCTGAAATCCATGGCCGGCAGGTAAAACGAAGCCCGGGCGGCGTATTCACCGTCCTGAATCGAGGCCGGTTTGTCGGTATCTTCATAAGTGACCGGAAGTACTAAGTCCTGCACTGTGACTTCTGCGGGAAATGCTGCCGAGTGCATTGGATTGTCAGTGTTAAGCGGAAGCTTCGTCGGTGTGAACAGGGGAATCCACTCGAATTCAAGCGTAAAAGTTTCATTGAATGTGCGAATCTTCAGGGCATCGACCGCAAGACGGGTGTCGACATAGTCGACACCCGCGAAATGCGTCATATCTTTCGGACAGACTATGTCCGTTATCGTGATGCCGTCCGCTTTTCCCCAGACGATGATCTGGCGTCCCATACGCAGGTCAAACGAGTCTGAGAGATATTCGAAATAGGCCTCTTTGAGTTCGATTCCGCTCTTCGAAGCGCTGCGCTGATTGTATTCCAGATCGCTCTGTACGACCAGTGCGCTTTTGTCGGCATTGGCGCGTAGATCAAGACGTGCGCGTGTGCGCGAGTCGATCATATCCTCCGATGTGTGCACCGGCAGCGCGTGAAGCGTATCGGCGAAACCGCTGACGGAAATGCCTGTTTCCTGAGCACCGACAGGTTTTGCAAACGCAGCGATTGCGGCGAGAACAAGAGCGGTACGGAATATGAACGATAATGCGGATGATTCTGCCGCAAACTGTGCCGGTTTTCCAATATTCCGCAGTTTCATCATTTTATACTCTCCCGCTCCAGTGAGATGACAGTGAAAAAACTGTCGTTCACCGCTTTGTTGTATTGTATGTTTTTCAGCTCTATCAGCGTCGAATGAGAATCCTGTACGTTCGTCATCTCCATTTTTTGACCGGTCCAGATGCCGTCGATTTGTGTAATATCGGAAACCTTCAGCTGTTTAAGCAGTTTACCCTGACGGTCGTAATAATCGACTTTCGCAATGATAAAGTTGTCCTGACGAACCCTGATGACGCGTTTCGAATAGGCCTCGCCCTTTTGTTTCGGAACCGATTCGATCATATAGCAGGGAAAGCCGTCAACGATCTCCTCTCCCTTCAGAGAGTGATCGTCTTTATCGAGATCACGCTCGCTCATGTCTTCGTAGGTGAAATCAGTTCCCATGAAATCATCGTTTTTTGATGAACCGGAAATGCGGCGAACTTTTTTAAGTGCCGGCATGTAAAGCCACATGTCGTCATCTTTCCCTTTGTCCTCGTACTCCCAAGTTAGGTAGCCGACGCCGGAGACATCTTTCGGTGTCTGAAAGGACATGACTGTCTTTTCTACGGTTCCGAAATCCTTCGAATAGACGACGATTTCACGCACACGCTTTCCACCCGCTTTATTCGTGAGTGTCATGGTGATGCCGTACTGTGATGTTTTACCGCTATCTATTTCATCAGCTTTTTTCATTATTTGGTATCCGTTCATCTGCTGCGCCGAAATACAAGTTGTCGACAAAACGCAAAACAGGACTGCCGCTGTTGAAAGGACTGTTGTTTTTT
>JAEWVL010000366.1 GCA_023396665.1 Spirochaetota bacterium | reverse complement strand
CAGGTGAAGCCTTTTCATGTCCGTTTGCGGGAAACGAATGCCGAGAAAAGCGGATAAGAAAGGGGCTTAGGCCCCTTTCTTTCTGGTCTTATTTGCGTGCAAGCTCTTCGATTTCAGCCGCAATTTCCGCAGCTTTCGCCTGACCGGATACGATTTTCTGCATACCCGCATTAAGTGCATCGTTCGGAGCACCTGAGAGATATGCGTCGATTACATCGGTATTTTGCGCGTTCTGAGCAAGATGCACCTTCTGCTTGATTATAGCGGGAAGATCGTCGGGAGCCTGATAGCCTTTGAGGATCGGAGCAACGATCGCGCCGTCACGAAGTCTTTGAGTTGTCTCAGGTTCGCTGTAAAAATAAGAAAGGAACTTGAGAGCCGCTTCGCGTACTTCTTTCTTTTCTCCGCCGGATTTTGTGAGGCCGTATCCCACCTGGATGGCCGCAGCTACAGAACCGTCACAGCCTTTCTGGCCGGGCAGTGCAGGCCATGCGAGCATCAGCGTGTTGTTGGCGACATCGGGATTCTCGATGGAACCGGCAACCCACTGTCCCTGAACCATGAAGAGCGCCTTACCATTTGAATAGTTTGAAACGTTTGTACCGTAGTCAACAAGAACCGACTTCTGGCTGATTACGCCATCGTTTACCAATTGTTCGAGAAAAGCGAGAGATGCCACAAACTCGGGATCGGTGAATTTCTTTTCACCATTTACCGCTTTTTGAACCCAGTAAGGATCACCGGACATACGGGCGATGACCATTGACATAAGGCAAGAACCCCAAGCCCATCCGTCAGCACCGTCGATAGAAATTACATCGACACCCTTCGCTTTCGCTTTTGGCACCATTGCTACAATGTCTTCGTAGGTCTTGGGAGCCTCGAGACCAAGCTCTTTGAGAAGTGCCTGATTGGCGAAAAGTACCGTGCATATATTGGAAGTACCGAGAGGTATTTCGAAAATTTCACCGTTCGAACCCATCGGAGGTACAAGACTCATCTCATAATAGTTAGCATCCATATAAGCCTTGTGATCAAATTGCTGTTCGGCTTCTTTCCAGGGTTTTCCCCAGCGGGCATCAGCGCCCATGTAAGCCAGATCCGGCACATCACCCGATGCAAGACGAGCGGTTACTTTCTGATGATAGGCTTCGTCATAAAGTAATTCGTAGTCGATATCGATGTTCGGATTTTCAGCCTCGAAAGCCTCAACAATACGAACCCAGTTAACCCCTTCAGGGTTTGAGTTGTCACCGTAAGCCATTGTCTTCACGACAACTTTTTTGCCGGCAACGCCCTTTCCGCAGGAAAGAAAAGAACCTGCGAGAACCAGCAGTAAAAGAACAGCCAGTGTCTTTTTCATTTCGTCTATCCCCCATTGATTATATTTGTTGGAAGTGTTTATCTTCCATAATACGTTAAATTAAATACGAATACGTTTTAGGTATACGAATACATCGCCTTGTCAAAAAAAATGCATCCGGTCGATACATCTTTGTTCGATTCTCCTGATTCAATTTTTTGAATGTCAACAAGAAATTGTTTCTTCTGCGTCTGTAACAAAATAATAACGCAAAAATACATATTAATCATGACCCCCGTTATCTGTATTGAAATATTACGAAAAAACCCGAATTTTCGGGGGTTTTCGTAATATTTTGTCAGATTAATACAATATTCATAAAACGACACAATTATTAATGCCGCATAACGTCACTACCATTTTGGGTTACTCGTTCTTTTTTACTGTCGCTAAACAATTCGATTCGTTCAAATGTTTGATTTATTATTTTCATTTCGTTTATTAAACGAATTTGTTGATACCATGTAATTGAAAAGCAATAAGTTTAGTAATTATTCGTTATTTTCGCTATTTTTCGTTATTTTTTACTAATAATGATCTATATTGAGTCATAAAACTACCCCACTTTTGCCTTTGTGTCGTCCGAACCAAGCGGGTCGTACTTTTTTTTACGCAAAACTGCAGAATTTGCAAAATCTCTGACAACTGCGTCGTTTGATACGTTATACAGTAGAGGTTAATTGTATGAGAACTACTGTGAACTTGCGTATTCTTGATGTTGAAAACCTGCTGAAAATTTGTGCCTTGTTAAAAAGAAAACGATCGATGATTCTTTGTATGTGTCTGCGGAAGTATTTCGCCTCTCATCGCCCAAGGTTGATGAGTTCTTTGCTTAACAGGCTGGTTCAATATCAGCCGGATGGGATTGGTTATTGTATTTGTCCAATTGTGTTTGATGTTGATGTGTATAATCTCGCCGTGAATTTTCGTGTCTTTTCTCGTTTATCGGTTTCGAAAATGTTAACTGAGGCTATGAATGATTATCTGGATGAGATTGTTGAAGAGTTTGAAGGTACAAGACAAAGAAAGCATAACTATAATTTTTATCAGCATTTATTGAGACATAATTCGAGCGAAATGCTTCCCGAATGGCAAATTATTTGGAAAGTGGGGGAAAAACTCCGGGAATAAAGAAACCCGGAGCGGGAAAACCAATCAGGAAAAGCAAATCCCATGCGCATCCCGACTGATACGAATCGTCGAGCCGTCAGAGATATCGCCTTCGAGTATCTTTATCGAGAGTGGGTTCAGCAGATCTTTCTGAATCGTGCGTTTCAGCGGACGAGCCCCGAACTGCACATCGTATCCCTCCTCGACAAGGTATTCAAGTGCCTCTTTGGTAATCTCGAGTGAAATGTCCCGGGTCTTCTTGAGGCGAAGAGCGACATCGGCGATCTGAATCTTGACGATGTTGGCCATATTCTCTCGAGAGAGCGGATTAAAAATGATCGTCTCGTCGATACGATTTAGAAATTCCGGCCGAAAGTGCATCTTCAGTTCCTGCATGACGCCGTTGAAGCGATCTTTTTCGGGAATAGAACTGTCTGAAATATAGGCGGTGCCGATATTTGAGGTCATAATTATTATCGTATTTCTGAAGTCGACGGTGCGCCCCTTGGTGTCCGTCAGACGACCGTCGTCAAGAAGCTGCAAAAAGACGTTGAAAACGTCGGGATGCGCTTTTTCCACTTCATCAAAGAGCACCACCGAGTAGGGACGCCGGCGAATGGCTTCGGTAAGCTGCCCCCCTTCGTCATAACCGACATATCCCGGAGGGGCACCGATGAGGCGGGCGACGGCGTGTTTTTC
>JAEWVL010000360.1 GCA_023396665.1 Spirochaetota bacterium | reverse complement strand
GTGAAGGGCTGGGACGCCCCGCGTGGTACGTATCTGACGAAAAGGTCAATCCCTTTGCGGGCGTCGATTTCGCCGGCAACGTGTGGCCGCAGCGCGATTACACGCTCAATGCCGGCAGGGGCTGGTTCGATGCGGGCGATTACGGCAAGTATGTGGTGAATGCCGGCATTTCCGTGTGGACACTGCTCAATCTCTACGAACGCAACCCCTCGCAGTATGCCGACGGCACACTCGCCATACCCGAAGCCGCGAATAATGTTCCCGACATTCTTGACGAAGTCCGCTGGGAGATGGATTTCATGCTCGGCATGCAGGTCCCCGAAGGCCATGCGCAATCGGGCATGGTGCACCACAAGCTTCACGAGCCGCTTTGGTCGCCTTTTCCCTTCAAGGGGCAGGAGCGTGTCGACAACCGCTTCGTCTACGAACCTTCCACCGCGGCGACGCTGAATCTCGCCGCAAGCGCCGCACAGATGTCGCGGCTCATCGCTAAGTACGATAAGGACTATGCCGACAAATGCCTTCTGGGTGCACGGCGCGCATGGAAAGCCGCTGCGGAAAATCCGCCTTTCAGATACGGAAATATTCCCGGAAACGGCGGCGGCAACTATAACGATTACAACCTTGAAGACGAATTTTACTGGGCTGCGGTCGAACTTTATCTGACGACCGGCGAAGAAGAATTTAAACGGGCCGTCGACAAAGGGCTTGCCGACAAAAAACTCACAGGCTCGTTAAACGCGATCAACGGTCCCATGTGGTGGGGCGGTGTCGCCTCGCTCGGGCATTTTTCGATTCTGCTGCACAGGGACAGGTTCGACGCAAAAGCGATCAGGCAGCTGCGCAAGATGCTTCTCAAGGGTGCCGATTTTTATCTGGATCAGATAAAAGAAGAAGGCTATCGTGTGCCGCATTTCAATTACGAGTGGGGTTCCAATTCGGGAGTGCTCAACAAGCTGATACTTCTCGCCTATGCCCATGACAACAGCCGCGACAGGCGCTACCGCGATGCCGTCATACAGTCGTTCGATTATCTTCTGGGCCGAAACGGCCTGTGCAAGAGCTTCATCTCCGGTTACGGCGAGAATACCCTGAACTACCCGCACCATCGTTTCTGGTGCAACGACGAGGAGGGGGGATACCCTGCGCCGCCGGCCGGTGTTCTGGCGGGGGGGCCGAACGAGAAGGCCAGTGACGATGCGACTTCGTTTCTCGTCGAGAAAACGGGGCGCTCAAAGCGCTATGCCGACGATGCGCGATCGTATTCGACAAATGAAGTCGCGATCAACTGGAACGCGCCGCTCGCCTGGGTCAGTTCGTACATAGACGAACAGGTCAATCCCGAATCGGGCGTCAGGTGTCCGGGATATTCTATGAGAGCAATAGTCGTCGTTGCACTTCTCGCTCTGGTAGCGATTGCGGCGGCTGCGGCCTTTGTGTTCATGAAAAAGAAGAAGTCATAATATTAAAAATCCGCTAGGGTGCGGATTTTCCTTGATTTATCGGAGCCCCGTTATGATCTGTGCAATAGTGTTTTGCATTATACATTTTTTACAGCCCATGAAAAAGGAGGAAAAGTCATTATGGGTGGATTTATTCGAGATTACCATTAGTTGATAATTCTTTTTCAAGAACCTCTTGTACTAATTGATTTAATGGAATGCCTTTTGACATCGCTTTTTCCGCGGCTTTTCTATGTAGCGACGGTGAAATTCTTATATTAAAACTGCCTTTGTATGATTTATGCGCTTGCTTACCGGTTTTTTTGCATAAAGAAATATATTCTTCAACAGATTCCTGAAAAGCCAGCTTCAAGTCAGCAACAGTATTACCTTCAAATGTGATTAGATCATCGATTCCCTCGATCTTGCCGAAAAAAACGTCATCATCAGAGCTGAAGTGCACAGTCGCTATGAATTCCTTATAATTTAATATATCTTTCATGTGATGATCTCCCTGATTATTAAAGCTTCAATTACCAACTCAATTTGATATGTTTTTAAAATACTCCCGGGGTGAGGTTTATGTAGACAAATTATATGTTCGGTATCATGATTACAAAAGGATACTCTTGATCCGGATGTTGAACCTTTTGTCAGTTCATTATAACCAAATCCGGACAAAAGCGTTTTTAATTCATTATAAGTAAAATCTTTGGGTTTCGACAGAAATCGCTTCAATAATTTATCATGTTTGCTCATACGGGTAATATATAAAGAATACAGTTTAATGCAACTAATATTTAGTTACATTTACTTAAGATCTCTCAGATCACCCAATACAGCCTGTTGTCGCTGATCTCGCAGCGGATCATTCCTTCATCATATAAGTAACTGAGAAAAGACCTGATGGTATTGCCCACCAGCGCGTATTGAGCTATGTCGAGGTGAATGTCCATCTTGTCGCAGATAAGCTGCAGAACATCCTCGAAGCTTCGGCGGCTGTTCAGTATTGTGGACAAATGCGATTGACATAATCCGGTTACAGTTTTATTAACTGAAATGTAATCACTCGCATAGTTCAGAATCGGAATAGGGGACTATTAAACAGTATGACTCTTTTCAGCAAGCTCTTTGAACTGGTGACCGCGGCGGCGGGATTTCTGGGGATATTTCTGTCTGTTGTTCTGATCACAGCAAAAAACGGCAACAGAAAGGCAAACAGGTATCTGGCCGTTTTACTTGTCGTGTTTTCCGTAATCATTTTTCATTCATCGTATTTTCCCCAGTACCTGCTTTCTACGCGTCATGTCATCAGAGAGTTGAACGAACCCTTTCTGCTGCTGGTCGGCCCGTTTATATATTTTTATATGCGCGAGATGGTATCCGGAGAAGGCCGGTGGTACGATGTTGTTCATTTTATACCTATAACTCTTTTCTTCGGATTGTGGTTGCCGGTATTGTTTTTCGGGGAACGTTACATATTAAGCGGATGGATTGATAGCAATACACCGGCGCTTGTTCACGCGACATGGATAGCGGCATTTTTGCAGATGCTCTTTTATCTTCACAGGGTGGTCGGGATGACAGGCATTCACCGCAGGCACTCTGAAGATAACGTCTCAACTCTTGAAAGCATCTCGTTTTCGTGGGTCAGAAATTTTCTTATAGTGATGCTGTTGATATGCGCGCTGATGCTGACGGGTTTTGTGTTCAAGCTTTTCAATCATTCGGGCTTTCACAGCGGCAAAGCGGTCATATTTCTTGTCACCTGTGTCATCTATGTGATGGGCTTCCGCGGCATACGCCAGCCCGTCATGCTGTATAAGCCGGGTCTTCACAATGTTTCAGCCAGACAGGATGAGGGCTTGCGTCAGCGTATCCCCCCTGACGAAGCCGCCCGCTGCGAGAGAATCATCCGTGAATATATGGAGGATAAAAAGCCCTACCTCGACGCGGATTTCAATCTTGACGCAATGGCAGAAGCGCTTGGGATGCACCGCAACCACGCATCATTCGTCATCAACAGTCGCTTCGGAACCAACTTTTTCAATCTGGTAAATCAGTACAGGGTCGAACAGGTCAAGCGTCTGTTGGGTGATCCGCAGCGTTCCGGTTCGACACTTTTGAATATCGCGATGGACTCCGGATTTAACTCCAAGGCATCGTTCAACAGCATCTTCAAGAAATTCACCGGCGTCACGCCGCGGGAATATCGTAATCTTCTGAACTCGAAATCTGAAGGCTGAACACACTTAATATTGTCTGCCTGTGTATCCGAAAAGTTTTGAACGGGTCACGTATAGTCCCTCTCCCACTTGTTGTTATTGCGTACAGATAAGGCTGAGGGCATCTCACTCTTCGAATTATTTTGTAATCCCCCTTTTTTTAGTCCAAGGTTACATCCCTGGGCGACCCGGTCTGAAAAACAGCCTATTCTCCAGAATACAAAACGGAGCCGCTTTAACACGCTGCAGACGCATCGGAATTATTGATGTGAAACGCTGAGGAAACAGCGGCCCGGTTCACATCAGGAGATATAAAATATGAAAAAGGCGATTATCACCTTAGTACTCATGCAGACCTTTCTGTTTGCGACAGAAAACAGTGTCAGGGTCAGCGTGACAGGATTCAGAAATGACAGCGGCACAGCGATAGTATATTTTTATCGTCCCGGCATGGAGCTTGCGGGAGAGGGCTTCGTCTCAAAACAAGCGGTGATCGTCAACGGCAGCTGCACGTTTGAGATACAGGGTATTCCCGATGGCGACTACGCTGTCAGAGTGCTTCACGACGCGAACTCAAACGGCAAAATGGATGTCGGGTTAAGCGGACTGGAGGGAGTCGGTGTTTCGCGAAACAAGAGGCTGAAGGGTCATCCTAAGTTCGACGAGATCAGAGTCCATATCGATAAAGACAAGCGTGCGATCGGCATCATGATGCAGTATATATCGTTAGGCGATATTATTGCGGGGGGTATGCATCATGGCAAATGATACGAATACGCCGGCGGTGCAACTGCGTGGTGTCGGAAAAACCTACGTCTCAGACCGGGTCAACTTTGAGGCGCTGTGCGGGGTTTCTCTGACAATCGATAAGGGCTCGTTCAATGCGGTCGTCGGCCGCTCCGGCAGCGGAAAATCCACTCTGATGAACCTGATTACCGGTATCGATCGTCCGACATCGGGCGAGATTGCTGTTCTCGGCATGCCGATTAATCATCTCAGCGAATCAAAGGCGGCGAAATGGCGGGGTATCCATATCGGCGTGGTGTTCCAGTTTTTTCAGCTGATGCCGACACTGACAGTGATCGAGAATGTGATGCTGCCGATGGATTTCTGCAGGCGTCTTCGTTTCGGTGAGCGGCGGCGACGCGCGCTTTCTCTGCTTGAGAAATGCGGCATTGCGGATCAGGCGCACAAGCTTCCCGCGTCGCTGTCGGGCGGCCAGCAGCAGCGCGCCGCGCTCGCAAGAGCGCTCGCGAATGATCCCCCGCTTATAGTCGCCGATGAGCCGACGGGCAATCTTGACAGCGCGACGGCCGACGGCATGTACTCGATGCTGCGATCGCTTGCCGCCGAGGGCAAGACGCTGGTTGTAGTCTCGCACGATCCGGAAATTGCGAAAATCGCCGATAACGTGATCACGATCGCCGACGGCCGCATCGTGCATCAGGAGGGAACCCTATGACGGCAGTGATGTGGAAAAAAATATTTCGCGATCTGATGGTGAATAAGGGACAGACCCTGCTTGCGGTCGCCGCGCTCGCCCTGGGTATCGCGGGCCTCGGTTCCGCGTTCAGCGCGCGGGCGATACTTTCGCGTGAGATAAATGCCAATTACATGCGCACCAATCCCGCCGCCGTCATTATCCGCAGCGACATTCCCGCTGAAAAGATCGGCGAACTGATGAGCGGGAGTTTGGTGTCGAACATTGAACTCAGAAAGGCGGTGCGCGGCAGGTATATGCGGGGGGATAATGACTGGATACCCGTATATCTGTATTCGGTGAATGATTTCAGTGCGGTGAATATCGACAGGATCTACCCCGACGGGGGCGGCTGGCCTGTCGCTGACGGTGAAATTCTGATTGAGCGTGCGGCCCTTTCCATGGTTGCGGAAATCGAAGGCGGCGAGCTGACCGTGTGTGTGCCCGGTGCCGCCCCGAAAAGCCTGCGCTTCAGCGGCAGGGCCTGGCAGCCGGGGCTTCCCCCCGCATGGATGGAAGGGGTGGTTTACGGCTACGTTACAGAGGAAACCCTGTCCGATCTGGGATACACGGGAAACGAAGCCGAGCTGCACATCGAACTCTCGTCGAAGGGCGATCGTGAGACCAATTCGCGAGCAGCCGCCGTAATCAGAGAAAAAATCATCTCTATGGGATACTCTGTCTACGATGTGACGGTACCTGTTCCGGGCAGACATCCCCATGCAAGTCAGATGAACGCGCTTCTTTTCATGATTCTGTTTCTGGGCGTGATGCTGCTCGTGCTCAGCTGTGTGCTGACGGTCAATCTGGTCTCGGTGATGATGCAGAACCAGCTGCGGCAGATCGGCATCATGAAGGTGCTCGGCGCTGATGCGCCGGCAGTCGCCCGTTTGTATCTTTCTTCAACTTCGCTCATTGCAGTTTCTGCGGGTGCGATCGGTATCCCCGCGGGAATGCTGTGGGGCTTTTTCTATGCCGACACATTTTCGAAAATACTGAATTTTCAGATATTCAGTTATCGGATACCGCTGTACGTCTGGTTCGTACAGTTCGCGGCGGCGATGCTGCTTCCGCTTGCTGTCTGTCTGTATCCCGTACTTCGCGGGGTCTCGTATACCGTCGTGCGTGCACTCTATGACAAGGGCATAGACGTGCGTGAGCGCGGAAGCGGCCTGCCGGATCGGCTTTTCGGGAAGGCGTCCCTGTTTCCGCGTCCGCTCATGCTCGCATTGCGAAACTGCTTCAGAAAAAAGGAACGCCTTGCGCTGACGGTGGCGACGCTCGCGCTGGGAGGCGCGTTATTCATCGTTGCGATGAATTTCCGGGACTCGCTGGTTTTTACCATCGACCGGGTCTTCGGCACCATGCGATATGACATTTCGCTGAGCCTTGATCGCCAGTACGACGAAAAAGAGCTGAGCGCGCTTGTCTCCTCCGTCGAGGGAGTGAACGGTGTATATAAATCGGGCGTGGTCAGCGCGTCCGTTCTGCGGCCGGACGGCAGCACTGGTGAGAGCGTGCCCTTACGGGCCTTGCCGATCGGGGAGAATCTGGTGGTGCCGATCATGCAAAGCGGCACATTTCTCGGCGCTTCGTCTGAAAACGAAATTGTGCTTAATCACCAGCTTCTCAATCAGGAAAAACTGTTTCATAAAATAATACCCGGTGATTCTCTGTTACTGCTTGTCAACGCAAAAGAGTACAGGTTCAGGGTAGCGGGTGTTACAAAAGAAATAGCCGCCCCGCCACGAGCCTACATATCCCGGAAAACCTATGACTCGCTGTTCGGACGAACAGGTATGGCACGAAGTCTTCTCGTGCGGGTGGATGAGCGTTCGGCAGAGGGGGAGGCGGCTGTGTCAAAAAAAATCGAAAAGACGCTTTCGGACAACGGCTTTTTCGTAACGGATCTAGCTACCACCGGCTATTACAAGAAAATAATAGACGACCATCTGTTCATCATATTTCTTTTTCTGTTTTTTGTGTCTGTTCTGACCGTGATTGTCGGTGGTATGGGGCTGGCCTCGTCGCTTGGCATCAGCGTTCTTGAGCGTACACGCGAGATCGGTGTCATGCGCACTATCGGTGCAAGCCCGCATTCGGTCTTCTTTCTGGTGGTTGCAGAAAGTGCCGCCGTCGCATGTATCAGCTGGCTGATTGCGCTGCTGATAGCGCCCTGGCTTTCCATGCTCGAAGCCCATGTCTTCGGCACGATTTTTTTCGGTGCGGGGCTTGATGTGCGTGTTTCGCCTGCGGGGGGATTCCTGTGGCTGATCTTCTCTCTGGTTGTCGCCTCAGTTTCGGCACTCGCACCGGCAAACGCCGCGCTGCGACAGAGCATTCATCGCTCGCTCAGATATGAATAACTCTATTGCCAGAATTGATTAATCAATTGATCGTTCACCTGTTGCAGGAAAGGTGAACGATCAATTTGCAAGCGGCGTCTAACAGATCTCTCATATCAACCAATACAGCCGGTTGTCGCTGATCTCGCAGCGAATCTTTCCTTCATTATATAAGTAACTGAGAAAAGACCTGATGGTGTTGCCCACCAGCGCGTATTGACCGATGTCGAGGTGAATGTCCATCCTGTCGCAGATCATCTGCAGAACATCCTCGAAGCTTCGGCGGCTGTTCAGCAAAGCGAGCAAATCAGATTCGACCCTGTCGACGATCGCAAGATTCTGGTCGGCGGTTTTTTGTATTGTCGTCGTGACTTCACCGTGGCTTAACACGTAATATGCAAGATCGAGTTCCCCAACCTTTTGAATTGTTTTTCTGTATTCGGCTACGTCGTATATGTAGGGTAATTTGTATTTTGCCAGAACGTTTTCTCCGAACATGCAATCGCCCAGATAGCCGACAGCGTCGGGTGTCACAAAACCGGTCATCTGAAAGTAGTGGCCGGGCAGGCCGATTACCCGCAGTCCCGTAACCGGTTCCATGTCTTCATCGATCAGATCGGTCACGGTTGAAGGCTTCGCCTCGAAAAATTTGTTTTTCAGATCGCGCGGCGTATAGCCGCCCCAGAGAAAAGCGGCCTCGATCTGCGGCGATTCGACAAAGGCTTTCTCTGTTCGTGTCGAAAAAATTCTGCAGTTCGTCAGTCTTTGCAGGTAATCGTTCGCCCCGACATGATCGGCATTCGAATGCGTGTTCAGTATACCCCGCAGTGTCCACTGCTTCTCGCCCAGTATTTTGTTGATCTTTCTTCCCGACTCTTTGTCGTTTCCCGAATCGATCAGGTAGACTCCGTCACCGGTCTCAAATACCCCGATGTTGGTCGGGCCTGGAATGACCCATGAGCTTCCCTTCAGTTGAATCGCCTCAAACGCCGCCATATGAATTCCTCTTCGAATAATATATTCCCGGAGATGTACATTCACAAATACGCATATGCTTGCGGCAGTGTTCTGCCAGGTACCCCTTGGTATTTATGCGCTCTGTCTTTCAATATTTTTACCGCAGCCGCTTGATCATGATATACTTTTTGTGGCCTTTGGGTATGTCCTTTATAACCGTCTTTACTTTGTAACCTAACTTTTTATAGAACTTGAGCGCCTGAAAGCTCATGGTGTCGAGATGCGCAAATTCACACTTTCGTTGTAAGGCCTCTTTTTCGGCTTCAAGCACCAGTTTAGTTCCCAATCCCTTATGTCTGTGGCTTTTTTCTATCCACAAAATGTTTATATACAACCAGCCCCAGTAGGTGCCGCCCAGCAGACCCGCGATAATATTTCCTGTGTCATCGTATTGTACAATATTGAATTCACGGTGATTCTCGCCTTCCGCAACTTCTTCGTTGTATTGTGTTAAAGCCTTGCGAACAAAATCAATCTCTTCTCTTGTCGGGTTATAATTCACGATATCCCCCCTTTTTGAAAATAGTAGGAGTGCGGATCGGGTTCAAAAGGTGATGATGATCAAGTGCACATGATAAGGGGTCAACAGCCCTGATAGGGAAAGCAACGCGGGCTCTATCTCTGTGTTTATTGGAGCCCGGAATGCTTTCGCTTTTTCTGTTCGTACAGTCGGCTGTCGGCTATCTGTAAATATTCCTCGATAGGAAGCGATTCTTCCGCCGGACAAAGAACATATCCGATACTTACGCTGAGCCGATACTCTTTTTTCTTTTCGGCGCATCTGGATTCCAGAAAATCGTTGATACGGGTATGAGACCGCTGAAGAAGCTCTTCTTTCATATTGGTGGCGAATATGGTGAATTCATCACCGCCGAGACGTGCAACGACATCCATCGAGCGGAATGTTTTTCGCAGTGCGTCTCCGAGTGTTTTTATGGCCCAATCCCCCTCATCATGACCGTAGGTGTCGTTAATCGATTTCAGACCGTCGAGATCCCCGTATATGAGCATTGAGGGCTGTCTCATCTGGCGCGCGAGAAATGACGCCTGCTCCGACATTTTCATGAAACCGCGTCTGTTGTAAAGTCCTGTAAGCTCGTCAGTTATGGAAAGCTGGCTGAGCTGTTCGTTAAATACTTCCAGATTGCGCATCGCCTGACGAAGCCCCTGTTCCGCTTTGTCC
>JAEWVL010000231.1 GCA_023396665.1 Spirochaetota bacterium | reverse complement strand
CTGCAGCGCATAGTCCGCGGCAATCGGAGTGTCACAGACGATGGCGTCGATTCTTCCGTTCGCCAGATCCTCAACTGCGAGCCCCAGTTCATCATAGCTTCTCTTTTTAATATCAGCATTCTTGTCGATTTCCATGGCACCGGTCGTACCGATCTGCGCACCGACAACTTTTCCTTTCAAATCATCGAGTGTTGATATGCCGCTCACATCACTTCTCACGACTATTACCTGCCCGGCATTGATATAGGGGATGGAGAAATCCATGTTTTTCTTTCGTTCTTCTGTGATTGTGACTGAAGAGATAACCGCCTGATACTCCTGCGCTTCAAGGCCTGCGAAAATACCATCCCAGGCTGTGTTGCGAATTTCGACTTCAAATCCCCCCGCCTTTGCCACCTCTTTTATAAGATCAATATCAAAACCAACGATTTCCTTGTTTTCGTTAATCATTTCCATCGGCGGCCATGTGGCATCAGAAGCAACAACGAGCTTTTTTACTGACGTTCCTGTGGAAGAGCTCTTTTGGCAGGATGACAATAGCACGGCAAAGGCAAGTGTGATAATAAACATTTTTTTCATCTTAATCTCCTGAAATGAGCACTTCACCCGATTTGACCCTGACCCTGTCACGGTAAAAACAAAATCCGATTAAAAAGCAAAGCGCACAAGAATCAATACCCATCGCCTTATCTCTTTGAAAAATGCGATGTTCATTCCTTTACAAAAAAGGGGAAAACGTTATTCGTGTCAAGTTATATGAAATGGAAGAAAGAAATATTTCTACCGGAAAGATGATTTTCGGATTCAGTAGGGGCTGAAAATAACTGTTTTCACCCGAAACAGCTTTAAAACTGTATATTATGTGTTCAAAATACCCGTTTACAGACTGTTTATTCGATAGCATACAGAAATTCATTTCCAGTACTTCTTTACGACTTCTCCAACAGATCGCAATCAATATAATCAATCCTGAAAGATTAATCGCTTCAGCAAAAAATGAAATAATACGATACTAAACTGTGTCCGAACTGAAGCTGTTGCCTGCAAAGCGTAAACCGGACATGTTTGTAACGCATATAGAATATCGACCGGAATCGATCAGTATACTGGGTATTGCATGACTGATTTGTTTATAACATACTATTCTGATCGCCATTATATTACCGTAAAGGAAGATCGATGAATACGAATTTCTCATCTTATGCCACAGGTTTTGCGCGCAAGGGCGAGATTGCAAAGCTTCCTGACGCCCTGTTACGAAAGCAGGATAGCCAGCAAAGCACAGGGGCAGAATCAGTTTTTTTTGAATTACTGCATTCGTCTGTTATGAAAAATGAAATTCAACAACACTCAGGCGGCATAATGGATGCGGATAATGGGGAGCAATTCAGGACTGAAACCGTAGCCGATGATCATTATGAATCAATAGAGCAGCAAAACAAGTTGAACGACGAACCCGCCAATAGAGCTCAGGAAAACAGCGAAAGACAGCTTGATGACAAACTGACAAGTCATGAAGACCGGAACGATGCTGCCTCGGCAGCTCATGCAAAAACTGTTCATGAAGAAAACAGCAAAGCGGGTAAGGCTGAATCTGAAAGTGCAGACAAGCTTCAGGATAAAGCGACCAGAATACTTGATAATGTAAAAAAATCAAAATCAACACCGCTTACACGCGAACAGGGCAATGCACTTCGTGATCTGATCGTTGAAGCGAAACTATTGCAGAAAACGCTTCATGACAAACCAGAACTTTCCAGGAAAATGTCAGCACTGATACAAAGTCTTGAAAGTGCTCTTCAGAAAGGAAACAAGACTCAGCAAAAAAATACAATCGAAGAAGAACTTAAAAAGCTGATTCTCGTTACAGATGGCATAAAAAGCGAAAACAACCACAAGGCTCACCGTTTCATCGTTCCTGAAAAGCATACTGTCAAAACCATGCCCGACAAAGCCGCTGCGTTAACCGAACAAAACAGCGCGAAATTAGAATTAATTAAAAATGAAGCCGGAAATAACACAACAAATCAGGAATCACAAAATGATTTTTCCTTTTCACGCAACACAGGTGTGCGTGAAAACAGTACTACCATACATGCACAGGTTCGTAATGACGCGAAGCTTCTGTTTCGTGATCAGCTTGAATCGGTAATCAGCAACGCAAAAGTTACAGTTCAAGACGCCAAAAACGCTTCGCTTACACTCAGAATGTATCCTGAAAAGCTCGGCAATGTAACGGTCAATCTTGGTCTTGAAAACGGAACCCTGACAGGGCGTTTTCTTGTCGACTCTGTTGAAGCAAAGGATGCCCTGCTTGGTGCGCTGAACGATGTGCGAACCCTGCTCGAAAATGAAGGCATATCGCTTGGCTCATTTCATGTGAACGTCAGGGATCAGCATCGTGAACATCAGGCGCAACAAGCGCTGCCCGTCAACACTCTGAGCGCTTTACAGGAAATGGAAATTGTCGATGAATATTCCTCAATGCAGAAGATGGCGCATGAGGGAGTGCTGGATCTGGTCGGATAAAGGAGTCGAACGATGCCCGAAAACATGAATGTCAGCGAAAAACTGAAGATGTCTCCCGAAGAACTGGCTCGCAGCCGGCGCGAAGCTGACATGGTTAACCAGAAAAACAAGGCACTCGGAAAAAAATATGGCGAGCAAATGGGGAAGGATTCTTTTCTGAAACTGCTCGTCACCGAACTTACACATCAGGATCCCACCCAACCGATGCAGGACAGGGAATTTATAGCCCAAATGGCACAGTTCTCTTCACTTGAACAGATGAGCAATATGAACACACAGATGAAAAGTTTTGCAATGAACGCAAAGACATCAGAGGCCTATAATCTGCTCGGGAAAAAAGTCCAGGGGCTCGATCCTGAAACCGGCTATCCAGTCGAGGGAACTGTAACGCACATCGTCCGTGACAGTGAAGAAACCTATCTGGCGGTGGGAAATGCAAAATTGCGACTTGAGGACATTCATGCGATTTTCCCACAAATTCAGGAAGAACCTTCAGGCAAACCGGGTACTACCGAAAATCAGCAAACACAATCTATTCAGAGAAATCCGCTGCCAGTAGACAGTGAGGCGGTTCATTCAGATGTATTGATTGAAGATAGTACAGCGGCTATTTCAGCCAAAGGCGCATATAATTCGATCAAGAAATATGAATTCTATTACGACATTAATACAAAACAGAAGGAAGCCGCACAGTCTTACAGTGCGCAATAATCCTATCAGGAGTTTCCCGTTATGATGCGATCACTTTTTGCCGGTGTATCTGGATTGAAAAATCACCAGACAAGGATGGATGTTATCGGCAATAACATTTCCAACGTTAATACATACGGATTCAAGACAAGCCGTGTCACCTTTCAGGATATGCTCTCTCAGACAATAGCCGGTGCGGCTCGCCCGGAAGAAACCAAAGGTGGCGTTAACCCAAAGCAGGTTGGATTGGGTATGACGATCGCCTCAATCGACAGAATTTTTACACAGGGATCATTGCAGACAACGGGAAATCAGACTGACCTTGCAATTTCCGGTGACGGTTTTTTCATCATGGCTGACGGAGACAAGAAATACTATACCCGTGCGGGCACCTTCAGTACTGACCGCGATGGTACCCTTGTCAATCCCGGTAACGGCTTGAAGGTTCAGGGTTGGATGGCCAGAGACGACGCTGACGGCAATGCTGTCATCAACAATCAATCGACCGTTGAGGATATCGCGATTCCGATTTATCAGAAGATGAACGCGAAAGAAACTTCTATGGTTCGTTACCGTTGCAATCTTGACAGCAAATTACCTATATTGCCGCCAAATGCCACCGATCGCATGCGTGCGTCCGCAGCAGTAACGACTAATATAGACACCTACGACAATCTCGGCAACCAACACCGGGTCACCCTCACCCTCTGGCATACAGGTGTAAATGAATGGACCAGCTCGGCCGCGATGAGCGGAGCAGAAGGCAATATCACTCTTGACATACCCGGCGCAGCGGCAAATCAGGACAATCCGTCAAACAGGGTTCGTTTTCAGTTTTCACCGGATGGAAGAATTATTTCAGTTGCAGATGATGCGACTTCAGATTCACAGAATACCGGTAACCTTACAGGTACTCTCAACTACAGGGTTGCCGGGGATCCCGCAATTCGAACAATGACATTGAATTTCGGCAACGCCGGCCTGATTGAAGGGATAACCCAATTCTCATCTCCTTCAACAACCAAAGCCGTTGAACAGGACGGTTACGGTATGGGGTATATGGAATCCTTCAACATCGATAACTCAGGAGTCATTACAGGAGTCTACTCTAACGGAATCAAGCGTCCGGTTGCACAGGTAGCCATGTCAGTGTTTACCAATCCACAGGGATTAACAGCAACCGGTGAGAATCTTTTTGAAGTATCCAACAACTCGGGTCTCGCTAACGAAGGTCCGGCAAATCAGGGGGGCCGCGGAAAAATGATCGCGGGTCAGCTTGAAATGTCAAATGTGGATTTATCAGATCAGTTTACCGATATGATCATTACACAACGGGGTTTTCAGGCCAATTCGAGAACCATCACAACTTCAGATCAGATGTTACAGGAACTGATTAATCTTAAAAGATAAATGAACTGACAAATAATATATGGGAATCTCTAATAATTAATCTACTCAACTCGAACCTCGAATAATTCCAATGAAAAACGAGGTCTTATCATTGCGGTCGGTAATTATTCGAGGTTCTCATATAAAACTTAAAAACACTGCACACATAGCTGCAGTGTTTTTTTTGCTATAACAAAGCACTGTATCTGTTTTTTTAGGCTTCAGTCTTGACAAATCGGTAAATATATGTATATACATTAGCCATTGCGCCTTTAATTTTCAAGACACTTTAGTCGCTTTGCAAGCAAATGTTTTTTATCAAATGTTAAATGTCACGCCATATGGCGCTAATTTTCTGCAACCGTTTAGGCACCTGATGCCCTTATTGTAGCAGCAATATAGACGGGTTTCTGTAATTGAATGCGGGTGAGAAGATGATAGAAACAAAAATATTCGAATATCCGGGCATCATATCGGTTGAAATACATGGCAGGTATCAGATTTCAAGTATCCGCCAGGTTGAAGCCTTTTTCAGATCACAATTGGAAAAAAAACCGGAGATAATTGCGTTTAACCTTAAAAATCTTGATTATATTGATTCTTCCGGAATCGGTTCATTATTGCGACTTTATAATTTATCCCGTAAAAACAATATTCAGTGCATATTCTGGGAATTAAATCCCGAAATTGTAACCGTCTTTCAGCTTTCAAGACTTGATTCTTATCTGCCGATTTTTACCAAAGAACAATTTGAAAATGAAATTCTGAACAAAAAAAATCAGTCCGAATAGTCATCAGGTTTTATTGTTTTCCTGCGGCGATAGTTTTAATTAAGTCTACCGTCAACAAGATGAATATCCCCCCTTCTCGTCTCAGTCTATTCCAAAAGATTATTCCCTTGTCTTTTTTTCATTTTTATTGTTTTTTTCTATACTTATGCTACTATAAAACAGTAACAATTTCTAAAGTATAGTAAAGGGGTGAACGATGCCCAGAACACTAAATGTTGAAGCAACCTTGAGTCGTATCGACAACGATCTTGAACGGCTCGATCAGTTATATCAAATCGCTTTGGAAGAATTGCCCCGATGGGAAAAGCGAATGCGTGAAAAAATTGATACTGGCGACACTGAACAAATCCGTAAGATTGCACACGCATATAAAGGATCCTCGGCGACACTGGGTGCGGAAAAACTACAGGAACTTCTTATGAACCTTGAAAACGACATGAAAAATTCAGCATTTGACAAGGAAGACATTGAGGACCGTTTTCAACAGTTTACGGAAGGGGTCAATTCTTTGATCGATACGATAAACGAGTATCTGAATAACAAAAAAATAACGGCAAAGCATGGTATACCGGGAGAATAATATCCCATCCAAGAAAGCAAGTCCCCGCTTTACTCCGCAAAAGAGTCTTGACATGAACTTTCAGTTAATGCTACCGTCTCCCGGGATGATTGCAGATTTCGCTATTCTGCACAAAGGGATCGGGAACTTACGCTGCCAATCCCTTGCCAGCAGATAGACATCGCACGGTCGGCGTGTTAACACCTATTACGGAGAACCATAATGCAGGAAAACAAGGTAATACAGGCACTAATCTCAATTCAAAACTGGGGCAGCAATAAAACGCTCGTCAATGAATTGATATCTAAATCAAACATAATATCTCTTTATCACACAATGGGTGATGCGAGTTTCATTCTTGATACCAATTTTGATGACAAACATCAGCTTGAAAATTTTATTGAAGATCTGAAAATCATTAATCATTCAGGAACACCCGCAATACGGAAGATAACCACAGAAAAGATTATTGATGTGATTAAGCAAAAACAGAATTTTTCTCTCGAAGATTACGGACAGGCCAAAGAGATTTATCACTTCTTTACCTATGTCGATGTCATCGGCAAAGAGATGAAGTTTGTTCAATTTTGCGAGAACTGCGATATTATACATTCGGCACTGCATATCCAGTCGAGTCACTCTTTTGTCATTGAGGTGATTGCGAAAACCTATGCCGATTTTCGCGACCTCATATCTAAAATCAGATCCGTCAAGAATGTCGTTCATTTGACATCACAGGAGGTAATATCCGTCAAGAAGTACCGAAATCGGGTATTGCGTGATTCGGGTGAGATTGAACTGGCGCATCAGGATATTCGAGAACTGTATAGTTTGTGAAGAGGTACTGCATTGCCACAAAACGGCGATAGAGATATCGCCGTTTTTTTAATCAACTGAAATATATGCAATATTTATTACAGAATCCGCCGTTTCAGTACAGGTAGTAACCGTATATATACGTGGCAACTCCACCTACAAGAAAGAGCAGAATTTTAACAAAGATAGGCTCACGTTCCCTGACGAAGATATCCATCAAACCGACGCCGATACCGAAAAAAGCCATAAAAATACCGGGAGCCTGATAACCCCGGAACAAAAAAAATAAAATTACTGAAACGACAACACCCAGCATAACATCTATTACATCAATGATACCCAGCTTTTTGTTCTCATCAAAACTGCCCAGCAGCGCATTTCCCTTATCTGAATCCGGTTTAAAATATTTCTTTCTTGTCTGCTCGATTTTTCGTCGTTTTTCTTTTTCTTTAATTTCCCGGTTGATCGTAGCCAGTCCGTAATTGTCACCGATTAACGCGATTACTTCTTTATTCGGAATATTTGCAAATAAAGGAGCAAGCGGATTGAAAACACGCGCCAAAGGTGTTGATCTGCCCGAAGTCATATTCTTCTCAGATATGATTGACCCTTTTTCGATAATAGCCGAATAAACGATCTTGCCTTCGGCATTGTCCTCATAATACAGACGTATACGCCCTGATTTTATATTATAATCGACACGCAGATAATTTCCGTTCGGATCGCTATAATACAAAGCTCTCTGATAACCCTTGATTTCTGACGGTCGTCTTTTCCAACTTACATACACGCCCAAACCCGAATCAGCTTCGCCGACGATCTGGTTAGCATTACGTTGTTTTACAATCATCTACATTTCCTGCTAGAAAATAGAATGCCAAACACCCTGTACGATTTTACTTCTAAATGAAATCAGGGCACATATCAGTGTTATAGATTTATCTGCATATGTCTATTAAAAAAAAGAGGTTATAAGGGGGGATACTGCACAGTATTTTATATCAAACCTGAAAGTTTTGACCCGGTAAAACCGGGTCAAAACAGCAAGAAGAGTCGTATAACATACAAGAATACTTCCGCATCTTCCCTTTCGCTGACAAAGCGCCTAAGCTGCTCCTGTCAACGAAAGGGAAAACAGGGATATTCATTTATTTCTTCTTGTGGCGATCCAATCTTCTTCTTTTCTTTCTCTTATGATTTGCTATCTTCTGACGTTTCTTTTTCTTTCCACAAGGCATTATATTACTCCTGGTACAAGATCTGATTAGTTATTGCGTGCACTTCAACACATACGAAACCATAGTCTTCTTTTTCTGAACATCGAAGCGAGAAGATAATGATTTCACTGCCCGGAAGGCGAGACACTGGACTGGGCACCCGATTCCGGGTTATCCTTTATGACATCTTTTTTTTCGTTTTGTGTTCTGTCAAGCCCAAAAGGAAAACCGTTCATCGATGAAGGCAGTATTAAGGTCACAATATCACCCAGTTTTTCAATATACATATACTGGAGCAGCAAGGGATTTTTCTCTATCAGAAGCGACACACGTTCCAATTTCCTGCAATATGTATCGAGTTCAAGCGAATCGCCCAGAAGTTCCCCCTTCAGAACCTCGTTTTCAAGACCATACTGCTTTTGCAATGTCTGTAATTGTTCGTAATAGGCAAGTCCGGATTCGTAGATTGCATTTGTGGGTGCTACAAGGGGTGCACACTGCTCGATTGAGACAAGCTCGATTCCTTTTCTTGATAATCTGTCGCTTAATGTTGCGAAGAAAAACTCTTTATGTTTTGGCCAATCACCCGCTATAACAGCGTAATCATAGACATCCCTTGTTTTTTCTGCAATCGTAAATGAAAAAGAGCCTTTTACGACATCACGGACCACGGCAGCCAGTGCGGCATCTTTTTCCTTCAGCATGGCATCATTAATAATAAAACTTTCGGCAGAAACCTTGTAATTCAATGAAAATGTGCTGCGAACGCTGTAAAGTGAACTTTCAAGTTCGGCAAGCAACGGGAGGGGGGATGAAAGTTCCTCTGTCAACGATCCGGTATTGCCGAACGAATGCAGTGTTATGCGTCCGGGAATCAGCTTCAAATAAACTGGAACAATACCTTCACCGTGTTGGCCGATGATACGTCCTTCTGTCTCATCATAGACTACGATAATTCGGTCACCGGGGACAATGACGAGCGCCTGAAAGCAAAACCAGCCCCCACCAGCAAGTATGATCAGAAGTAAAATAATGAAAAAGAATTTTTTCATTATTTTACTCTTCGTCTATTTTGATAATTTTCGAAGGGACAACGGTCGAAACGGCGTGCTTGTATATCAGGTTCTGCTTGACGTCATTTTTTAACAGAATGGTGAAATTATCGAAAGCGATCACTCTTCCCGAAACCGGAACGCCATTCGTCAGATAGATAACCAGATCGATTTTATCCCTGCGTGCGACATTAAGTATTTTATCCTGTATATTAACATTCATGACTCTCCTCCCTGCGGCATACTCGCCTCTGTATATTTTTTTACTTTTTCAACCAGATCATCAAATTTACCCATATAATGAAAGGAATCATAGCGTGAAAACCATGCGATCTGCCGTTTCGCATATTTGCGTGTTGCCTGTTTCATCTTTTCTATTGCCAGCGGTAAACTAATCTCCTTCATTAGACTGGAATAGATTTCGCAATAGCCTATTGTCTTTTTCAGTCTTTCCGAGTAGCCCATGGTATTCAGCCGCTCGACCTCTTCGTACAAACCGTCTCGAATCATCAAATCAACGCGTTCGTTTATACAGTCATAGAGGGTAGATCTGGCATAATCCGTTACAATAAAAAAAGGTGCCTTTTGTTGAACGACTTTTTTATTCCAATAATACGAAATCGGATGACCGGTCGTTTCATAGACCGCCAGAGCGCGTATTGTTCGTTGCATATCGTTCGGATGAATACCCTTCGCAGCCTCAGGATCAAGGTCTTCAAGTCGTTTGCGAAGACAGTCTTTCCCGTAAATATCGCTTTGAACAATATGCTTAAGCTTGTTTACACAATCAATGGGAACTTCCGGTATTTTTGAAAGGCCGAAAACGAGAGAATCTATATAAAGTCCGGATCCGCCTACAATCAAAGGCACATGTCCCCGTGAATACACCTCAATTATGGCAGTCTCAGCCGCCAATAAATATGAAGAGACATCAAAATCAACATCAGGATCAACGATATCAATACAAAAATGAGGATATCGAAGACGATCCTGAGGGCTTACTTTCCCGCTCCCGACATCGAGATAGCGATAAACCTGTACCGAATCAGCGGATACTATTTCGAAAAAGGGAAAGAACTCGCATAGTCTCATGGCTAACGCAGTTTTACCGGATCCAGTAGGCCCCGCCAGCACCACAAGCTTACTATTCACTTTTTATAGTACAAATGAACCTTTTCCTCAAGCACTATCTTGAGAATATTGGGAACGATTTTCCAGTTATGATCGCTCTCAGGGTAATCTCTGATCTTCTCAAGACGTGAAACCGCAAGCATTGCGGCCTTTGTAAATTCAAATTTGTTGTCAGTTTTCGCAAGCAGTTTCTTTAATGGTATTATCACTGATTAAACCCCATAGATTCAATATAATCTCTCATACGATTAACTCGTAATCTTTCGGCGCGTATGATGCATTCTACGTCCCGCACAGACTCGGAAATGTCCCTGTTTACCACTACATAATCAAAAATTCCGAGCTCGCGTATCTCACATTTCGCATTTGCAAGGCGCAAAGCAACCTGTTCGTCACTTTCTGTTTTTCTGTCCCGAAGGCGCTTCTCCAGCTCGGTCATAGAAGGGGGTAGAATAAAAATAAACACGGCACCGGTGAGCGCCGTTCTCAGATTGAGCGCTCCCTGTACATCCACATCAAACAGAGGGATTTTTTTATCCCCCAGTATTCTGTCAACTTCTTTTTTGAGCGTACCATAATAATTGGAATGGACAATAGCCCACTCGAGAAAATCATCATTACTGGCTTTTGCAAGAAATTCATCCTGATCAAGAAAATAGTAATCAACTCCGTTTATTTCACCGGGACGCTGTTTTCTCGTAGTCGAAGATGTCACAAATGTAATATCGGGTATTTCACTCAATACCCGGGCAATAATGGTTGATTTCCCCGCACCGGAAGGTGCTGAAAATACTATCGAAAATCTACTCTGCATTATCCGCATTCAATCTATTAATTATAGTTTCGGGCTGCATTCCGGACAGAACAATGTGATTGCTGTCCATAATGATAATCGCCCGGGTTTTTCTTCCATGTGTCGCATCTATCAGCATTCTGTTATCCCGGGCCTCTTCACGTATTCTTTTCCCCGATGCAGACGCGGGAGATATTACCGCTATGACTCTTTCTGCAACTACGGCATTACCGTAACCGATACTGATCAGATGCGCGTTCATACCAGATTCCTTGCCTGCTCACGTATTCTATCGACATGGTTTTTCATATCAACAACGATATGCGATACCTTTGAACTCGCAGTTTTCGATCCGATTGTATTGATTTCCCGAAAAAGTTCCTGTGCCAGAAAATCCAGTTTTTTTCCCACCACATCCTCATCGTTGATCAGCTTTTCGATTTTTGCGAGATGATCGGAAAGTCTGCATAGCTCTTCATTTATGTCAATTTTATCGGCATAAAAAGCTATTTCGCTATACAAGCGCCGCTCATCAGGTATGTTACCTGAAATTGAACTTATTCTTTCTTTCAGCTTTGTATAGTACTCTCGGGAATTGAATTTCGATAACGACTGCACCTGCTTTGAATCCGCCTTTATGGCTTTCAACGCCTTCATTATGTCTTTCTTCAGCGCAGTCCCTTCTTTAGCGCGCATTAAAGTTACTTTTCGAATAACCTCATCGAGTGAATCAAATATTTTTTTTCGTGATTCTTCCGACAAGAAGGTTCTTGACCGGTTAAGCACTCCCTCCATCTGGAAAATCACGTCAGATGAGAAAGGTATCGACGGTTTTAATACTTTTTCAAGTTCCTTAAGCTCCCGATGATATGCAGCGGCCATTTCCCTGTTGATTGAGACATCCCTTTGCAATACCCAATCAAAAACCTCAATTGAAAGCTCTACTTTTCCCCTGGTAAAACTTTTTTTCAGCACCGTCTGTATAGCACTTTCCTCCCCTCGCAAAAAGCGCGGGACATTTGTATAACACTCATTGTACTTTGTATTAAGCGTCTTTATTTCTATTGAAAATGAAAATTGCTTTGATTTGTCCTCAACATAAGAATAGCCGGTCATACTTTGCATTGTTGTTCAGATTCTCCTTTGTTCACCGCTAAGCAAGGAAACCAGTAACTCTCCGGTCGCTGAGTCAAAAGTGACAGAGCGTCCTGATTCGCCTCCCGTATCCTCTCCTTCAAGGGGTATGGAAAATGAAGCCAGAACTTCACGTATCTTTTCCGTATTGCTTGTTCCGATTTTTGAAAATTTCGCAAGCCGTGAGAATTTCAGAACTTCTGCTCCACCGACGATTTTTGCGCTCAGATTTTCTTTTATTGCACCGGAATTTTCAAGTTCCTCAATAAGCAAGGGTAATGCGCTGTCAGCATACTTAACGGGGTTTGCATCATCCGATTTTTTTTCAGGTAACATAACATGGGCTAATCCGGCAATGTGTTTTTTTGTATCATACAGACAAATCGCGACACATGATCCAAGAACTGTTTTAAGTTGCTGCGGAGGTTTTACAACTTTTATCTCCGCTATTCCTACATTAACGGGGGTTGAACTCATTTATCCTCTCAACTGGCACATACACCGGTGCTTCCATTAGTTTTACATAGGTAAATGACTCTGAAATCGAATGTAATGTTTCGGAATGTCCGATAAGCAGATAGCCATTTGATTTTGATACAGATTTGTAAAAATCTGCAACAAGTTTTCTCTGATGTTCCCGGTCAAAATATATCATGACATTCCGGCAAAATATAATGTCAATATCTTTGGGAAAAGGGTCTTTAAAAAGGTTCAATTGTCCGAATTTAATCAGCTTGCGACAGTCGTTGTTTATTTCGTACAGCCCATCCTCGGGTTTAATGAGATTAAAATACTTTTTCATGTAATCAGACGGAACTTTCTCAATACGACGTCCGCTATAGCGTCCGACTCTGGCAAACTCGAGAACCGTATAGGCGATATCTGTTGCTATTATTTCGATGTTCCATCCCTGAAAAAGTGAACGTTTTTCATTAACACAAATTGCTATTGTATAGGGTTCTTCCCCTGTCGAACAGCCCGCACTCCAGATTCGAAGTGTCCTGTCCTTT